>JAFZQR010000080.1 GCA_017620295.1 Bacteroidaceae bacterium | reverse complement strand
GTAGGTGCTTTCATGTCTTTGTTCGCTCTTTGGCGCATCTTTTCCTTTTATCCTCAGTCACAGAGTCCGCTCTGCTCCCTCGGAGAAAAGAACAATCTGCATCCAAATAGCTGAACAAATACATAAAACTAATTGTGAACACCTACTTATTCGCTGCAAATTTAGTTCTCTTTTGGGAAATAAGGCCTTTATAGACTATTTTTCTGTATGGAAAATAAAAAAAACCGCCGTCAATGTCCATCACGACATTGGCAGCGGTATATATTTATATATAAGGTATAAGTTCAGCTGTCTAAGCGGACTATTTGCCCTGCACAATGGCGAGGGTGTCGGATGCTATCATCAGTTCCTCATCGGTGGGGATGACGCAGACTTTGACGCGGCTGTCGTCGGTGCTGATGATGGCTTCCTTGGCGCGGCAGGCACGGTTCTTCGCGTCATCAAGCTTCACGCCGAGGAACTCAAGTCCCTTCGTGGCACCTTCACGCACTTCGTACTGGTTCTCACCGGCACCTGCAGTGAAGAGAATTACATCCACACCACCCATAGCAGCGGCATAGGAGCCGATGTACTTCTTGATGCGGTAGGTGTACATCTCCTTGGCCAGACGTGCCAAGTCGTTGCCCTCGGCAATGCCTGCAAGGATGTCGCGGAAGTCGCTGCGTCCCTCGCTCACACCGAGCAGACCGCTCTGCTTGTTAAGCAGGTTGCTGATGCCCTTGGTGTCGAGACCCAGCTTGTCCATGAGGAAGGTGACTGCTCCGGCGTCTATGTCGCCAGAGCGTGTGCCCATCATCAGACCTTCAAGCGGTGTGAGTCCCATGGAGGTATCCACCACCTTGCCGTCCTTCACGGCTGCTATGCTGGCACCGCCTCCAATGTGGCAGGTGATGACCTTGGAGCCTTCAACAGGCATATTGAGGAACTCCAGCACACGCTTTGACACGTAGCGGTGGCTGGTGCCGTGGAAACCATAGCGGCGCACACCGTGCTTGCGGTAGAGGTCGTATGGCAGGGCATACATGTAGGCATAGTCGGGCATGGTCTGGTGGAAGGCGGTGTCGAACACACCCACCTGTGGCACATCGGGCATCAGAGCCTTCACGGCATCCACACCCTTGATGTTGGCTGGGTTGTGCAGCGGAGCCAGGTCGTTGCAGGCTGCGAACTGCTCCATCACCT
Organism: Bacteroidaceae bacterium; assembly: GCA_017620295.1. Taxonomy (GTDB): domain Bacteria; phylum Bacteroidota; class Bacteroidia; order Bacteroidales; family Bacteroidaceae; genus Physcousia. The sequence continues at coordinate 10,121 of JAFZQR010000080.1, read as the reverse complement.
CTGGAGTGAGCAGCACGCTCTCTGAGAACTTCTCTCCGCCGTGCACCATACGGTGGCCTACGGCATCAATCTCCTTAAGGTCGCTGATCACAGCCAGCTCACCTTCGGTCAGCACCTTGAATATGAGTTGCACACCGGCTGTATGTTCTGCAACAGGGGCCTCGAACTGTGTCTTCTGACCCTTGGCTTTTGCTTTGATAAAGCTGTCGGGCAAACCAATTTTCTCAATGCCACCACTGGCAATAACGCTGCGGTCGTCCATGTTATACAAAGCGTACTTGATAGAAGAGGAGCCGCAGTTAAGGACAAGGATTTTCATGGGAATTAAATGACGAATGACTAATGACGAATGGCGAATAAGAGTTACCATTCAAGATTGTCATTCAGTTTTTTATAAGTTATAATTCTGTTTTGTTGTTTTAATAGACGCTGTGAGAATTGACAATAGTTCATCGCATTGTTGATGAAGAGTTATGAACCACGCTTCTGACATTGATTGGGATTCGAATAATACTTCTAACCACCCCATAGTCTCATTAGCCTCTTTTCTAGCTATCGAAAGTTTGGAAATGAAATCAGCAGGACTTTGAGCGAATTCAGATTCACGAATGTTGGCATGAATGGAAGTGGCTGAACGTAGCACTTGTTGAAAGAGACTATTTAGCCGCCAATCATTGTTTTGCTTTACCATGTTAACTATATCTACAGAAAAGCTTTTACTCCTCTCATTGAGAATAGAGCTACGACCCTGTTTTGCAATATGTCCCATAGGTAATCTTTATTCGTCATTCATCATTCGTCATTCGTCATTCTTTCACTTTTCACTCAAAACGGCTCGTCACATCGCCTGGCAGGCGGTGATGGCTATAAGGTAGTAGATGTCATCTACGGAGCAGCCGCGGCTGAGGTCGTTGACGGGACGGGCGATACCTTGGAGGATTGGGCCTACGGCGATGGCGTCACCTAGGCGCTGAACCAGCTTGTAGCCGATGTTGCCCACCTCGAGGTTGGGGAACACAAGGACGTTGGCCTTGCCGGCGATGTCGCTGCCAGGAGCCTTCTTGGAGCCTACGCTTGGCACGAGAGCAGCATCGGCCTGCAGCTCACCGTCAATCTTGAGTTCTGGCTCACGTTCTTTGGCCAGACGTGTTGCCTCGATGACCTTGTCCACTACCTCGTGAGTGGCCGAGCCCTTGGTGCTGAAGCTAAGCATAGCCACACGTGGGTCGGTGAAGCCTGCCACACTGCGGGCTGTCTGTGCGGTGCAAAGGGCTATCTGACTGAGCTGGTCGGCATCAGGCATGGGAGTGACGGCAACGTCACCTACAACCAGCACGCCATTCTCGCCGTACTCAGGCTTCTGAGTGATGAGCAGCATGGCACCGCTCACGCATGTGATGCCTGGAGAACACTTGATGATCTGCAGGGCTGGACGCAGTGTGTCGCCAGTGGTTGAGAGTGCACCGCTGATCTGACCATCGGCACCCTCGGTCTTGATAATCATGCAACCCAGATAGAGAGGGTTCTTGACCAGCTCGCGAGCCTGTTCGATGGTCATGCCCTTCTTCTTGCGCAGCTCGCAGAGCAGCTGTGCATACTCTTCGGCTTTGGGGTTGTTCTCGGGATCGATGAGTGTAGCCTCGTCGATGTGTGTCAGGTTATTCTTCTTGGCAAGTGCGTGTACCTCGTCGGGATTACCGATGAGGATGATGTTTGCCAGCTTGTCTGCCAACGCACGGTCGGCAGCAATGAGTGTGCGTTCCTCCGTAGCTTCGGGAAGCACGATGCGCTGAGGGTTAGCCTTGGCGCGAGCAATGATTGAATCTAACAGTGACATAGGTTATAATGTAAAATTGAAAAATGACAATTGACAATGGTCTTTTACTCCCCCTCCACATAGTTCTCCATCCAGAACCTCTCACCGTCGAACACACCGTAGGTGAACTGGCTTATCCAGTCGCCGAGTATCAGGATGCGTGACTGGCGTGTGAGCATGAGGTCCAGCTCTATGTGGCGATGGCCGAACACGAAGAAGTTCACTTCTGGATGGCTCTGGAGGTACTGCTTGGCGTACAGCACCAGATACTCCTTGTCCTCGCCCATGTATGGTGGGTCGCCTCCTTCATTGCCGTGCTTCAGACGGCTATGCTTGGCCCATGTCTGTCCGAACCACATGGCCCAACGAGGGTGTATGGCAGCAAACATACGCCAGCACACACGGTTGTGGAACACACGGCGCAGGAAACGGAATTTTGGATCGGGATCACCCAGGCCGTCGCCGTGGGCTATGTAGAACACTTTGTCGGCCAGTTCGATGGTGCTGGGCTTACGGTGCAGATGGACTCCACACTCAGTCTCAAGATAGTCGCCGCACCAGATGTCGTGGTTGCCTGTGAAGTAGTGTACCTCCACGCCCATGTCCGTCAGCTCGCTCACCTTGCCAAGGAAGCGTGTGAAGCCCTTGGGTACCACCCGTTTGTATTCAAACCAGAAGTCGAACATATCGCCCAGCATATACACTGCCGCAGCCTCGTGCTTGATGCTGTCGAGGAAGCTCACGAGCCTGCGCTCCTGTGTGCGACGGTGCTGCAAGGCCAGGCAGCCCAGGTGCGCGTCTGTTATGAAATATATGGGTTTCATATCCGTGGTGTTATAGCAGTCCTAGTTCCAGCTTCGCCTCTTCGCTCATCAGGTCCTGACTCCACTCAGGTTCATAGACGAGATTGACGTTCACGGTCTCTACACCGTCCAATGTCTCCAGTTTCTGACGCACATCCTCCACCATGAAGTCTGCCGCAGGACATGTGGGTGCGGTGAGTGTCATATCTACATCCAGCTGCTTCATGTCATCGCTGAGGTCTATGCGGTAGATGAGTCCGAGGTCATAGACGTTCACTGGTATCTCTGGGTCATATACCGTGCGCAGTCGTTCTATTATTGTCTCTTCGAGTTGTAGTCTTTCCATATTATATATATGTATATAGCCTCACGGCTTCATCCGATTTTACCAGCCTCGGCATAGCTGTAGTAGTTGTCGGATGTCACTATCACGTGGTCGCGCATACGTATGTTCATGACTTTACAGGCTTTCTGAAGCTGTTCTGTTATCTGGTCGTCGTAGCGGCTGGGACGTATGCTGCCGCTGGGATGGTTATGTGTTAGGATGAGTGCTGTGGCTTGGCGAAGCAGCACTTCACGCAATGCTATTCGCACGTCAACATTGACACCGTCTATGCCTCCCTTGCCTACAAGTACAGCGCGGTTGTCGCACAGGCTGCCATCGGCGCATAGGGGCAGTACATGACACTCCTCATGTGGCAGGTTGCCTACTTTAGGCTGCATGAACCTGAAGACATCAGCTGCCGACAGGAGTACAACCTTGTCCTCAGCCCGCTCCATTGAGCGACGCTTGGCAAGCTCAAGGGCAGCCAACAGGGTAACGGCCTTGGCCTCGCCTATGCCCTTGTAGCGTCCATCGGTCAACTCATGGTATGTCATGCGTTCCAGCTTACGCAGACTGCCCTGACAGTCACCTAGCATTCGTTGCATGAGCTGCACTGCTGTCTCATCGCGTGTGCCGCTGCCAATGAGTATGGCTAGCAACTCAGCCTCGCTTAATGCCGCTGCACCCTTGGCGAGGAGCTTCTCACGTGGACGGTCTTCGACAGATAGTTCCTTGATGTTCACGGCTACTTATAGAAATTATCCTTGAAGGCTTCAAACTCATCCTTGCCCAAAACGCATCTGCGCCACCAGGCGCGGATAAAGCCAGTGCCATAGCCCAAGAGCTGACACAGGGAGGCGGGCATGGCCAATAGCGCGACTTTTAGGCTTCGCGTCTGCCGCAAGGCATCGCAGAACACAGCTATGGACAACAGCACCATAGGCACCACCGTCAGTGAGCTTACAGTGAAGGCTGCCGGTAGCATGTGAACCAGCTTCAGCGATTCTGGGTATTTCTTATATAGGTTTATGCGGGCAATGCCCGAATTGTGTACTTGCTTGAAGAACTTGCGGAGGTCGGTGCGACGCTTGTGCCACACCCATGCCTCAGGAAAGAGACGACAACGGGCACCACTCTTGAAAATCCTTATGCTCAGGTCTATGTCCTCACCGAAGCGCATACGGGCAAAGCCTCCGAGCTTCTCCCAGAGGGTTGCCCTCAGCCCCATGTTGAAGGAGCGGGGATAGAACTTGTCAAGTTTGCGCTTGCCTCCACGTATGCCACCAGTGGTGATAAAAGATGTCATCGCATAGTTGATGGCTTTCTGCGTCGATGTAAAGTCGGTGTGGGCGCGGTCCGGACCGCCAAAGGCATCGCATGGCTCGCGCTCTAGCTCTTCCTTCAGTGCTGCTATGTAGTTGGGTGGCAGAACGCAGTCGGAATCCAGTACTACATAGAACTCTCCCAAAGCGTGAGCGGCACCGTAGTTGCGGGCTTGTCCAGGACCTCCGTTCTCCTTAACCAGATAATCCACATAAAGTCGCAGTATATAGCTTTGCACAACGTCATAGCATGTCACACTGCTTCCGTCCTCAACCACGAGTACTTCAAAGTCCTTGCATGTCTGTGCGCAGAGACTGTCAAGCAGCTCCCGCACCTCGTCGGGACGGTTGTAAACGGGTATGATTATAGAGAACAGCACCTCTGTATAATAACTTGCTTTGTTTTATCGGCACAAAGGTAACGCAAAGACATAAACAAGCCAAGGAAATCACAGTTTTGTGCTGCCCCAAACAAACATTTTACGGTCTAATTGTAGGCAGTAGCTCCGAAAAGTAGTACATTTGCACGATAATACACATCGAATAACGACATGAAAAACAGTCATATATCCAAATGTATCGTTCTCGCTCTGCTCTTCAGTCTCTCCGCTGTTGTGGTCATGGCGCAGCAGAACGTTGGCATAAGGCATCTTAAAGTGGGGGTGCTGTTGCCATTGAAGGACACTTCACCTCGCGGACAGAAGATGGTGGAATTCTATCAGGGTATGCTACTCGCGGTAGATAGCATGAGGAGCAGAGGAGTAGATATTGACGTGGTTGCTCTGCACTCCGGTACTACAGAGACCGAGATGGCATCTCTGCTCTCAGCAAACAATCTCAGCGACCGAGATGTTATCTTTGGTCCACTAGACGGTTCGCAGTTGCCTCTATTGTCAGACTACTGCCAGCGTAACAACGTGAGGCTGGTTGTGCCGTTTTCACCTAATATCGCTCTGTTGAATGGTAATCCTCTGCAGTATGTCGTCACAGCTCCTCGCGTACAGATGCAGGCTCAGGCAGCCAGTATCATCAATGTCCAGTTTGCCAATAGCCATTATGTTTTCGTGAATGCTCAGGACAACAACGAGGAAGGAGGCTCCTTCGAGAATCAGCTGCGCGGCTTGCTTAGTCAGCGTGGGGCGTTCATGCGCAATGTTGAGGTTGATGCCAGCGATGACCAGTATGCGTTGGCCTTCAACCCCTTGCGTCACAATGTGGTTGTGGTGAACTCATCATCGATAAGGGCGGTGAACACAATGGTTCCCCATTTGCTCAACTACATGAGCAGTCATCCCGAATGTGAGTTCTCGGTCATTGGCTACCCTTCATGGCAGACGTTCACCAACACTCACCTCAGCAACTTCTATAAGCTGGACACCTACATCTACACATCATTCTATCGGCATCCTCTGGCAGAGAGTACAGCAGCTTTCGACCAGACATTCCAGTATTGGTTCCATCAGCCTATGGCTAACACTTTCCCGCGCTGGGGAATGATGGGATTTGATGTGGCATGGTTCTTCATGCATGGTCTGGAACTGTTTGGAGACAGCCTTGAGAGTATGATAGGCTCTGTTCCTACATTTCCCTTCCAGACACCACTGCTGATGGCACGGACAGATGCCGAAAGCGGCTTCCTCAATATCTTCGTTGAACTAGTTCACTACACTAAACAGCAAAGCATAGAGGTGCTGGTGCCATAGTCCTTATCTTAAACATGTTGTTATCCACTATCATAGCAAAGAAGCTATTCTCCTTGTCTGTAAGGATGAAGACATTCGTGGTGTCTATGCTGCTCCTGTCCCCAGCTGCGCTGTCAGCCCAAGTGGGTGAACGTCGCGCAGACCTCGCTATCGGCGTGAACGGGGGTGTTGCCCTGAACCAGGTGTCGTTCAATCCAACTGTCAAACAGACCTTGCACCGTGGGGCAACTATGGGTGTGACGGTTCGCTATACATGCGAGAAGTACTTCTCCTCTATCTGTGCAGTGCAGGCTGAACTTAACTATGCCCGCTTAGGTTGGGAAGAGGTCATAGAGACAAGTAGCGACACCTACCGTCGTGATGTTGATTTCCTACAGCTTCCTATATTTGCCCGCATGGCGTGGGGCAGAGAACAACGAGGCTTCCAATTCTTCGTGATGGCTGGTCCTGAGTTTGATTTCTACCTTGGCGACAGCGACCAGCGCGGTGGCGAGTGGAGCAGCGCGACCCTCGCAGAGCGCCCTAACAATATAACGGCGCAATACGACCTGCCCATCCAGAATAAACTGGAGTACGGCATCACAGGAGGTGCTGGCCTTGAGCTAAGCACTGCCATTGGACATTTCCAGCTTGAAGGACGTTATTGCTTTAGCCTTAGCGATATGTTCAACAATGGCAAGAAGGATGCCTTCGGGCGTTCTGCCAACGGAGCCATCATCATCAAGGCAGCATACCTAATAGACCTGATGAAAACCAAATAACATAAAACAACTATATCAATAACTTTATTCACTAACTAACAACTAAAGCGTATGAAAAGAATTCTACATCTGGTGCTGTTAGCATTGGCCACACTGCTTGTCATGCCAGCAGCTGCACAAGACGTATTCAGCCGCTACAGCGGTGAAGTGGTTCCTGAAGGTGACTACCTCATTGTCTATCAGGGCAAGGCTATGAAGGCTGAAATCTCAACTAACAGGTTTGGTTATGTTGAAGTGGATGAAAGCACAGGCTCTATCATAGACCCCGATGCTTCCATCATTTGGACGATTCTTCAGTATGAGGAGAGTGGTTTCATTCTCTACAACAATTCTGCCAATGTTTATGCTGCTAGCACTGGGAAAAAGAACCAAGGTACACTTGTAAGTGATTTGCCAGACGATAATGCCTATTGGAGCATCACTGGAACAGAAACCTATGAGTTCATCAATATTGCTAACCAGAATGCAAATGTAAACTGCAACCTTCGCAACAATGGAACATACGGCTTTGCAACTTACGCTACAGGCACAGGCGGAGCTCTTACCCTTTATAAGTTGGGTGAGTCAAATCCCGACATCGTTGCCAAGCCAATAATCACAGCAAGCACATCGTTCCTGGAGAGCGTTACTGTTGAGATGACTGCAGCCGAGGGTGCAGACATCTTTTACACCATTGACGGTTCTGACCCAACCAAGGAGAGCAACCAATACACAGGACCGATTACCATTACCGCAACTACAACCATCAAGGCTGCTGCCTTTGTTGACGATAAGTCTAGCGACATAGCAACTGCCACCTACACTAAGATTGAGCTTATGTCTATAGCAGATGCAGCTGCAGCTGCAGCAGGCACAACATGCTATGTGATGGGTAATGTCATAGCAACCGCTTCACATGGTATGCTCATAGAGGACAAGACCGGCATAATTTATTATTACAACACAGCCGGTGTACCTGCAAGGGTTGGTGATGTGGTAAAAATCTTTGGCGAAGTAAGCGCATACAAGGGCAAGAACCAGTTCACCAGTACAGCCGATGTTCAAGTGACAGCTCAGACAGCATTCGCTCATACAGCCGAAGCCACTGTAATGGATGGTGCTGCACTTGATGCATGGGCTGCCGGCGAACAGCCAATCCAGTATGTGACACTAAATGGCGACCTTGCCATTAATGGCAACTACTTCAATATCACCGTGGATGGTACAGCAAAGGTTCTTTCAATTGTGAAGCCAATAGATGCTCCTGTCGCAGGAAACGTAACAGTCACTGGTTATCTCATGTATCTCAACGGCAAGTATGCCTATATGGTGATGACCTCATACCGTCAAAACGTAGAGGGCGACATCTTCACATCTGAAAGCAAGAAGTACCAGATCAGCAGCAACAACCTAGTACAGAACGGTGAGTTCAACGATGGTGTGTCCAACTGGTTTGCAACGAACTATTCAACTCCTGCCGACCCTGTCAGCTTCACTTGGAATGCAGAGGGCGGTCATGACGGTGGCGCATACATCAGTTATGCAGCCGGTGGTGCAGGTGCTGCCAACGCACCGCGCACTTCTGTAAGTGTTGAGGCTGGCAAGACCTATCTCTTCCAGGCTTTCACCAAGGGCAAACCTAGCGATGCCAATCTGCAGTACAACGCATTGCGTTGGGATGATTCTGCCAATGCCAACCTCGAAGGCAGCACAATCGGACTGCTCAAGTGGGGTAACAATGATGAGTGGACTGAGACACGCATCGTCTTCACAGCCGAGACTGACACAATTGTGCGCTTCCGTTCTTCTTGGACAGGCGACGTAAGTCTCGATGGCGTGGGTATCTACGAGATTGAGTATGTAGGTCCAAGCACAGAGGAACTTGAAGCTGCTATCGCTAGTGCCAGAACAACACTAGACAGCTACGATATAGAGAAAGAGAACTCTTCTTATCAAATACTCTTCGCTGGCATCGAAGCAGCACAGGCTGTGGTTGATAATGCCAATGCAGAGACCACTGTGGAGGATCTCAATAACGCTATTGCAGCTCTCAACGAAGCCATTGCCAATGCTGAGAAGGCTACATTTGCAACTATCGCCAACGGCACATACTACCTGCGCAATGTAGGCTCTGGCTTGTACCTCAGCTCTGGTGCACAGTGGGGTACACACGCCACTCTGACCGACCGCGGCTACGGATTCGATGTGATACTGACACAGCTTGAGAACGGCAAATACACCATTGACACTCAGGTGAAAGCTGACAAACACTTCCTTGGCACAAACGGATACGTTGACAGCGATGCCGGACAGTTCATATTTAAGGAGGTTACAGATGGCAAATACACTATCAGCACTGGTTCTGTACTGTTTGGCTTCGACGGCACAAAGATTGTGGCTCTGGCTGAAAGCTTCGATGATGCTGAGGCAGCTCAGTGGCAACTTGTATCAGCAGAGGAGATCACCGCACAGCTCGCTGGTGCAACTGAGGTAGAGCCAGTGGAGATACCTGTCAAGGGTTACAGCTTCAACTACATAGACGACAACCGCAATGCTGCATGGAGTGTAGCTCCTGCCATTGGCGGCTATCGCAATAGTGGAAACACTACCATCACAAACACTCACAACGGTGAGCGTTGGAACAAGGGTGCAGAGCAGATAACGCAGACAATGACTGAGCTGCCAAACGGCTTCTACAAGGTGACAGCGTTTGCATTCTACCGTACAGGCAATATTCCTGACCAGACCGCAATAGAGCAGGATAATGCCTACATCATCGCCAACGGTAATGCCGTGGCTCTGAAGAGCGTTGTTGCTGACGGTAAGACCGAAAGTGAGACTGGCTTCACAAATGCCTACACCATCGATGGAAACACTATCTATGCACCAAACACCCAGACTGATGCAGCCTACGCTTTCGCACAGGGCTTGTATGTCAACGAGATTGTGGCAGAGGTAACAGACGGCACATTGACCTTCGGCTTTGAGAAGCGTGAGACCATTGCCAGCGACTGGCTCGTATTTGACGAGATACAGCTCTTCTACCTCGGCACCAACACCCCAACTGGCATTGCAACCAACGGCATCAGCAGTGTTACAGCTCCTGCCGCAGCAATCTACAACCTCAATGGCCAGCGCGTGAGCCGCACCACTCGTGGCATCTATGTTGTAGGTGGCAAGAAGGTGGTGATTAAATAGCTAATTGGGAGTTCTTCCAAAATAAAACTCTTCTGATTATTATAAAAGGCTCATGGGACGTGTCCTGTGAGCCTTTTATGTATGCTCGGCATGAGCATTGTCTAACGGGTGCAAGTTCCGAGTGAGCCCTAATAGCGGGAATCACATAGCCAAGAGCAAGGGTGTCCGTCGCGAGTCGGAATCTGAAAGAAGCTGGCGGCAAACATCTGGCCTG
>JAFZQR010000079.1 GCA_017620295.1 Bacteroidaceae bacterium | reverse complement strand
TTCATGTCTTTGTTCGCTCTTTGGCGCATCTTTTCCTTTTATCCTCAGTCACAGAGCCCGCTCTGCTCCCTCGGAGAAAAGAACAATCTGCATCCAAATAGCTGAACAAATACATAAAACTAATTGTGAACACCTACTTATTATCACACAATGAGGAATCTATTATCTCTGTTATTACTGTGTCTGCTCCTTCTCTCCTGCTCCACGAATAGCAGGGAGGTGCGTCCTGAGGAAGACGCAAGTCAGTTTGTGGTCCTGACAGACGTGGTACCAGACGTTATTCTTGAGATACGATACTATGGAACGTACAACTTTGTTGGAACCCGCATTGACGGCTATGAGGAGCCGACAGCATTGCTCACACGTCAGGCAGCCGACAGTCTGAAAGCTGTAAGCGACGATGTCATCAAGCAGGGCTATCGCCTGAAAATCTACGATGCCTACCGTCCACAAAAGGCTGTTGACCATTTCGTGCGCTGGGCTGAGGACATCAACGACACACTGATGAAATCCTACTTCTATCCCGACCTCGACAAGAGCGTACTTTTCCCTCAGGAGTATATATGCCTGAAGAGTGGTCACACCCGTGGTTCAACCCTCGACTTGACACTCTTCGACATGACAACGGAAAAGGAGGTGGACATGGGCGGCACCTTCGACTGGTTCGGTCCTGAAAGCCATCCCGATTTCTGTGGAAATCCCATCACCCCCGAGCAGTTCCAGAACCGCATGATCCTACGTCAGGCGATGCTCCGCCACGGCTTCAAGCCCTTCGATACTGAGTGGTGGCACTTCACGCTGAAGGACGAACCCTTCCCCGACACCTACTTCACCTTTCCCGTGAACCACCTTTCCGTCAGTTTATGACGGCATGCTATAGACGTGGATGCTGGAGCCTTGGGCTGAAGGCAGGTAATTGATACCCCACCAACACATCTGCAATAGGACGAAAGAAATGAGCAGTACGCACATGGCGAGTCGAGGCCGATGAGTGGGTATTTGTCTGTAATGCACATAGACGAGATAGGCGAACCAGGTGATGGCTGCCCACGTCTCCTTGGGGTCCCACGACCAGTAATGGCCCCACGCTTCCTTCGCCCATAGTGCGCCAAAGAGCATGCCGATGGTCATCAACGATATGCCAATACAGGTAATTGAGAATTGAGAATTGAGAATTGAAAATTGGCCTGCCGCCTGTTTTGAGAACAGCAGATACAGGGCGATGACAGCAGCTGATGCCATCAGCGTATAAGCCAGCATATAGGCTATGATATGAGGCTTGAACCACGGACTCTGCAGGGCTGGCACCAAAGTGTCGGAATGGAGAATTGGCATGAAGTGGTGTACGCAGAAGAAACAGGCCGCAACGACCGCACACAGGAGAAGCGCCGTCTTAGGATGTTTGCGCCCCTGCCGTACACCTTGTCTCCAAGGTATCGCACGAAGCATCATCAGTATGGCTCCAGCAAGCATCATATAGATGCCTGTATAGACCAGCGGCAGCCACGGGTCGCTCACCAGTTCCAAGATTGAGTACTGGCTCATGGCACCCATCTGTGTGTCGTAGCCGTACTGGTAGATTTTCCAACCGTCCACCTCTACAGGCTTGTTCACCTCGACTGTGGTCTGGATGTTTTTGCCAGTTTTAGTCTGAATCCGGATGTCGGAGGCAAAGCGGCGGGGCATGCCGTCATCGTATGTCTCCATGACAAACTCCTTCAGTTCGATGCCGAATGGCATCTCCACAACCTGTTGCTGCGAGGTCAGGGCGCGCCACTCCGGTTCTCCCTTCACCGTAATCATCTTCAGCCGCTGCATGTCGGCATTGCCCAATGTAGCACTTGTCATCGCAAGGAAAAGGCCGAGGTGCGAGAGTGTTGAAACTTGAAACCTGAAACTTGAAACCTGTCGCAGAACCACCTGCCCTAAAATCACAGCGATATACACATATATCAACACGAAGGGCCAGAACGACAGCATATTGTTCAGCCACGTACCATTTACTTCCTGCCGCGTCAGTCCCATGATGATGGTCAGCACGACGGCATAGACCAATGCGGGTACCGCGGCCTTGTAGGTGCCGATGAAATGAAATACATAAGCCTTCTTCCGCAACAGGAAGATGATGGCGATAAGTGCGAGAAATCCTGCCAGCACAATGCCGTTGACAGGCCAGCGGAAGACGTCCCAATTAACGGGACCAGCGCTCAGTTCGAGCATTAGCCCCGCAAAGATAAGGCCACCTCCAATCAGGAATCCTTCTAGCATTCCGTATGGTTTAGTCCACATCTAATCTAAATATATTAAGTAGGTGTTCAAAATTATTATATTCAACTTTCGCAAGCTAGCTTGCTTGGAAGTTAAAGAAGTTATGCCGCTTCGCGGTGGAAGTTAAAGAAGTTAAAGGACGTATGTTTTGCAAGCTTGTATAACCAATAGCAGAAGTATTGTCCTTTAACTTCCGTGACCGAAGGTCACTTAACTTCCTTAACTTCTTTAACTTCCAACATCCGAAACTTGAGTTATTTTATAATATCCAGCAATGTAGGTGCTTTTATGTCTTTGTTCGCTCTTTGGCGCATCTTTCCCTTTTATCAACAATCTGCATCCAAATAGCTGAACAAATACATTAAACTAATTGTGAACACCTACTTACCGATGCAAAGATAGATATAAAACTTCGTTTGTCTATTAAATAAACACTAACTTTGCATCGAATTATTGAACATGTAATGAATATGCAACAGAAATCCAAGAATTTCCATCGTCACTTTGCCACTCCAGGTTTAAACCTCTATTGGATCATTATCGCATACATCATCGTAGGATGGTTTTATCCTGTGATTGGTCTCCTCGCACTCATCTGCATGATTGGCCCTGTGCTAACCTCCATTTGGCGAGGACGTTTCTGGTGTGGCCATGTCTGTCCCCGCGGCAATATGTACGACCGTCTGCTATCGAAATACTCACCCCACAAACCGATTCCCGCATTTGTGCGTACCTTTGGTTTCCGCCTGTTCATGGTGTTCTTCATCTTTGGCATGTTCGGTTTTCAGCTGACATTCACCGTTCCCTGGAGCGAAGGAGGATTGGCCATGTGGAGCGGTATAGGCCGCGTATTCTGGACAATTATCGTAATGACCACCATCGTCGGCATCATACTCTCGTTCATCTATGCGCCTCGCACTTGGTGTTCCTTCTGCCCTATGGGAACCATATCGTCGTGGGTTGCCCCCAAGCATCAGCCCCTACCCCACCCCTATACTGCCGTGCATGTAGCAGCATCGTGCCAGATGAAGTGCAAGAACTGCGCCCGCGTATGCCCCATGCAGCTCACGCCTTACAACAGCCGAGGCCAGGAGTCAGGCTATCTGCATCCCGACTGCCTCAAATGCGGCAAATGCACCTTGGCATGCCCTACAAAACTCATGTTATTAAGTAGATGCCTCCTAGCCTGCACTATTGCTTTTGTATCTTGTGTGCATTCGCCAAAACAGGATACGCTTTTGCTGACCACACCAGGCAATCCCTATCTTCCTCTGTGGGAACATATTCCTGATGGCGAACCATACGTCTTCGAAGACCCTAATCATCCCGGACAATACCGCGTCTATATCTATGGCTCGCACGATAACTTGGTGACGGCCTACTGCGGACGCGACCAGGTGGTGTGGTCGGCACCTGTGGAAGACCTGAGCAAGTGGCGTTATGACGGCGTCATATTCACTGTCAACAAGAACGCCAATGGCGAATTCTTCACCCCCGACAGTCTTGCTGATGTACTGTTTGCTCCCGACGTTACGCTGGTCACAGCTGCAGACGGTAGCAAGACCTACTACCTCTATCCCAACGACCAATGTGGTGGACGCAATGGGCTGGTGGCCAAGAGCGCACGACCAGACGGCCCCTTCGAGGTGTGCAACTGGAACAAGGATAATCCCAATGTAACAGACGGAGTTTTGCGCTTCGATCCCGCTGTGTTTGTCGATGACGATGGCCGAGTCTATGGCTATTGGGGCTTTGAGCGCTCGTATGCTGCCGAGTTCGACCCAACCACGATGGCAACGGTGAAGCCTGGCACGGAGATTGTCGAAGACATGATACCTGGTCGTTACCAGTCTGGAGTCTTCAACTTCTTCGAGGCGTCTTCCATTCGTAAAATCAAGGATAAGTACGTATTCATCTACAGTCGCTTCACCGAAGAAGGTGAGTTCGGACTTCCCTCCTCCAACTACACGCTGGCCTATGCCTATAGCGACGCGCCCCTTGGACCTTGGACCTATGGCGGAACCATCATTGACGGACGTGCGCGTGCCACCGATGAGCAGGGCAACGTCATTGCCACCGCCTATGTCAGTGGCAACACCCACGGCAGCATCTGCGAGATTGCAGGGCAGTGGTATGTGTTCTATCATCGTCAGACAGGCACCGACGAATATGCTCGTCAGGCTATGGTTGCACCCATTGAAGTCACTGTTGAGGAAGGTGCTGGCGGAAAGGTCTCAATCAGCGAGGGAGAATACACCTCCGAGGGCTTTGCACTGGGCGGCCTAGACCCGATGGAACGTCATCCCGCCGCTATCGCCTGTTGGCTGACAGGACCAAGACCTATGGAACACGAATGGCCCAACTACACTCATCATGGTTCATATATTGCAGCCACCTACGGCACCGATGACAACTTTCAGGCCCCCTATGCGTTGCACAACAACGAGAATCCTGTGGTCAATAACACCGCTGGTTCCATCGTGGGCTATAAATACTTTAACTTCACAAAGACCAGTGGACGCGACCTCACTCTCCATCTCGTCCTCACCCCAACAGGCGCCAGCGGCACCATCCGTATCATGGCCGATAGCCCCTGGACCTCGTGCGGCGGTACCTGTGTGGGAACTATTCAGCTTAACGCTGACATGTCTCAGGTTCCAACGGAACTAAGTGCACTGCTCACCACCGCCTCCCTCACTGGCAAACACGCCATCTTCTTCTGTTTCGACTCTCCCGAACAGTCACAATCTCTCTGCACCTTACACAACTTCATATTCAAGTTCGCCTAGTGCCGTCACCAGGTCATTTACTCGTCAGACGTCTGATGTGCTGTTTAAGAATGTAATAGGCAGGCTGCGGCATATTGCCGTGGTCGTAGCCCTGCATCTCGTATAGCGTCACGTCCTTGTGACCAACCAGCTTCAGTATGCGCCAGAAGTAAGCTTGTTCTTCGTAGCGTCCATATAGCTCCAACTCCCTGTCGCCAGAGATGATGACGATGGGCGGTGCGTCTGGACGGACATAGGTAAGCGGGGCATACTGGTCTATCGTGGCCTGCAAGGGAGGTATGCCCTGTTGCTTTCGGATGTTGTAGTGGGTAATACACTGTCCGCTGAAAGGTATCAAGCCTGCCAATGAGTCTGCATCGACGCCGTACTTGGCGAGCCATCGCTTGTCGAGACCTATCATGTCTAGCAAATAGCCTCCGGCTGAATGGCCTGCAACGAATATCTTGCGTCGGCTGCCACCATATTTGTCGATGTTCTTGTAGGTCCAAGCCACGGCAGCGGCAGCATCGTCCAGGATCTCGTCGATTTTAGCCTTCGGTAAGAGACGGTAATTTGCTGCGACAACCACGAGGCCACTGTTCTTGAGCTGCGGGTCGATGTGCTTGCTGCCGCCTTCGATGCCACCGCTGTGGAACCACACCACAACGGGTGCGTCATTCAGTTCGGTGGAATAATAGACGTCGAGCTTGCAGCGTTCCTGGGCATAGGCTTCGGCAGACTCGGTATAGGTGATGTCATTCTCCTGCTTGTACTGCGCTATGCTGATGGCAGGAACCATCAATAGGAATGCGAAGAATGTGATAAAAGTCTGTCTCATAAATGTAGTATTCGGGCTACTTGATAATAATTATCGGTGCAAATATAGCCAATAAGCCTTAACAATCTCTATCTTTGCAAATAAATTAAATACACATGAAAAGACTTATTATCATCATCGCATCCGTGCTGAGCATGTCCGCACAGGCACAACCGACGCATAACTGGGAGAATCCCGCCATATTGGGCATCAACAAACTGCCGTATCACGCCACGCTTCAACTGCCGTCGAAATGGAACGAGTGTAAGGAGATTGTGAGTCTTGACGGACAATGGAAGTTCCATTGGAGTAAAGACCCCGACTCCCGCCCTGCCAGCTTCTATCGCGAGGACTTCGATGTGAGCCAGTGGGAAAATATCACAGTGCCTGGCAACTGGCAGCTACAGGGCTTCGGCAAGCCTATCTACGTCAATTCCCAGTACCCCTTTCATCGCGACCGTCCTAGCGTCACGGGCGAACCGGCGAAGGACTGGTATGCCTACGACCATCGTAATCCTGTAGGCTCATACGTGACCTTTGTAGATGTCACGAAGGAGATGCTCTCCAACAACCTGATTCTGCACTTCGGTGGCGTCCATTCTGCCATGTACGTCTGGATGAACGGCCAGAAGGTGGGCTATAGTCAGAACTCGATGTCGCCTGCCGAGTTCGACATTACCCAATACGTTCATGAGGGCCGCAACAAGCTCGCTGTCGAGGTCTATCGCTGGAGCGATGGCTCCTACCTGGAGTGTCAGGATATGTGGCGCCTATCGGGCATCTTCCGCGAGGTGCAGCTCTGGGTGCGCCCCTTGGTGCATATCGCCGATTATAAGGTGGAAGCCATCCCCAACAACGACTTCTCGCAGGCTCAGGTCACCGCCGATATTGCCATCTGCAATACCGGTAAGAAGAAAGCCAGGAATGTGATGCCCGTCTTGATTATTGACGGCAAGACGATTGAGGGGCAGCTGAAAAGTCTTCCGGCTGGCGATACCGTCACAGTTCGTCTCAAGTATCAGATAGACAATCCTAAGCTTTGGTCGGCCGAGAAGCCCAACCTCTATCCATTCAGCATCGAACTGGGTGATGAACACTTCGACAATCACTTAGGTGTGAAACGTGTGGAGTGTGTGGGCGAGGTCTTCAAGATCAATGGCAAGAACGTCAAGCTGCGTGGCGTGAACCGTCACGACCACCATCCCGTAACAGGTCGCTACGTCGATGATGCCACCTACGAAAAAGACATTTCGCTCATGAAGCAGGCTAACATCAACTTCCTGCGCACCTCACACTATCCCGACCGCGAGTACCTCTACGAGCTTTGCGACCGTTGGGGAATCTATGTCATGGACGAGGCCAATCAGGAATCGCACGGCTATGGCTATGCCAATCACGAGATGGGTGAAGACCCCGACTGGCGCGATGCCCACGTGGACCGTGCTATCAGTCTTGTGCAGCGCGACAAGAACCACCCCTGCGTCATTTTCTGGAGTCTTGGCAATGAAGGCGGCGTAGGGTCCAACATGAAGGCCATGCGCGAGGCCGTCGTGGCCCTTGACACCATCGCCCTACCCTTCTGTGATACCGACCGCAGCCAAAGCAATATCTATGACGACGGCTACCTCACGCCTGAACGACTAGCCTCTGAAGCAAAGAAAATCACCGACCGCCCTTTCATAATGCGCGAATATGCCCATGCCATGGGCAACTCCGTGGGCAACTTCCAGGACTACTGGGACGTCATCTATGCCGACTCCACCATCTGTGGCGCAGCCATCTGGGACTGGGTGGACCAGGGAATTACTTCGCGAATAGCGAAGCAAATTGACAATGGACAATGGATAATTGATAATGAGGCTGCGCGAAACTTACAGAATGGCAATTATAGTCAATTGTCAATTATCAATTATCCATTTTTATTTGGTGGTGACTTCGGAGACAAGCCCAACGACGGTCCCTTCTGTCTCAACGGACTCATCGACCCTGACCGAACACCCCATCCCCACTACTACGAGGTCCAACACGTCTATCAGCCACTCCAGTTTGTTCGCCAACCCGACGGCACCATCCACATCATCAACCATGACAGCTTCACAGATCCCAGCGAGTACGATATCACCTATGACACCATCACCATCCATGGCGAACAGCTGCTCAATGTTTCTGCCCGTCTTCGTGACGATAAGCCCTGGGCAAAGAAAGGCTTTGCTATTGCCAGCGAGCAGTTCGTGATACAGCCCTACCCCTTCCCTGAAATCTTCAACTTGCAACATGAAGCCTCAAACTTGAAACATGAAACTTCAAATAACATCACCATCGATGGCAACAAACTAACCTCGTGGATTGTCAATGGGCAGCAGATGCTCATCGCACCCCTTGAACCATACTTCTGGAAGCCCGAGAACGACAACCAGCATGCCGCACGTTTTGCAGATCGCACAGCTGTATGGCGGGAAACCAAGGACGTCACCGTAAAATATACTATCACCAACGAACATCAGATCCTCGTTGAAGTCGATTACCAACCCACAGCCAAAGACCGTCCCGTCATGCCAAAGTTCGGAATGCGTATGCGCATCCCCGCCGACTTCACCAATATCGAGTACTACGGTCGTGGACCTTGGGAGAACTATCCCGACCGCAAGCATAGCGCCTTCTTGGGGCTGTATAACATGCCCCTCTCAGAATTCCAGACCGAATACATCCATCCGCAGGATAATGGCTGTCGTACCGATGTCCGTTGGTTCACAATTGCTAATGGAAAGCACACCCTTCGCATCGCCGGCCTTCAGCCACTCTGCATCCGTGCCTGGGACTATGGAGAGGAAGACCTAGAAACCGCTAAACACCCCAATGATATCCATCGTGGACGCTTCGTCAACCTCAACATCGACCTCAACATACACGGTGTGGGAGGCATCGACACATGGGGAGCCCGCACCTTACCTCAATACACTATCGACGCCAACCAGCCCCATCACTATGCATTCATCCTTGAGTGGCAGTAAAGCGCTGCGCCGAGAGACTGATGTTGGCAAAAGTAAGTAGGTATTCACAATTAGTTTTATGTATCCATTCGTATTTGCTTATCAGGCTCTGTCCCCGGTCGTTATTAATCATAATGGTTCCATTTTTACTGCAAAGATATGGCAAGGGTATGCCAATCCGTGCTGAGGTTGCAAATATAAAGATACTCAAGTTTCGGATGTTGGAAGTTAAAGAAGTTAAGGAAGTTAAGTGACCTTCGGTCACGGAAGAACTTCTTTAACTTCCAAGCAAGCGAGCTTGCGAAAGTTGAATAAAGATATTTATGTGAGGAATGGTCAGATTTTCATTAATATAATTGCAGGGAATAGATATTTACACCATCTTTGTAACGACTAAATAATAACCCATGAAGGTGGATTTTCGATGGTCCTGTGCCAAACGAGAACGAGTTGCGTTGGCAGGAGATGGTGGAGGGTCTGCGCCTGGCCCAGGGCGACCGTATGGGATATGGTGATGTAGAAGTATCTGACAGAAGAATAAACGATTAAAGAAAAGATATGAATATGATTGACCAGATTATTGATTTCAATAAGACTTTCGTTGCACAGAAAGGTTATGAGAAGTATCTGACGAGCAAATACCCCGACAAGAAGCTGGCTGTATTATCATGTATGGACACTAGACTGACTGAATTGCTCCCTGCAGCCTTGGGGTTGAGGAATGGTGATGCGAAGATTATCAAGAATGCAGGTGGTCTGGTGATTTCTGCCTTCGACTCGGCTATGCGTAGCTTGATAGTGGCCATCTATGAGCTGGGCGTGGAGGAAATCATGGTTGTGGCTCATTCGCATTGCGGAGCCTGCCACATGAGTTATGACCATTTTCATCATGAGATGATTGCTCGTGGCGTGACGGACGAAACACTTGACACCATCCGCAAGTGCGGCATCAACCTGGATCATTGGTTGGAGGGCTTCAAGGACACACCAGAATCCGTCCGCAAGACGGTTGAGACGGTCAAGACGCATCCACTTGTTCCAAAAGACATTGTGGTTCGTGGGTTTATAATCGACTCTGAAACAGGAGCGTTGGAAGAAATTAGATGAAAACAATCTGTCATTACATATCAGAATACATCGGTGTGCTAGTGCTGGCAGCTGCATTGCTGGCACTAGCGTTCCCAAGTGTTCTGAAACAAGTGCCAACGCAAGCCATCAACTACCTCTTGGGCGTGGTGATGTTCGGTATGGGACTGACGCTGAACCTCAGCGATTTCAAAATCGTCTTCAGTCGCCCCAAGGATGTCATCGTTGGCTGTCTGGCACAGTTCACCCTCATGCCACTGCTCGCATGGGGCCTGGCAAGAGCCTTCCAGCTCAACGAGGCGTTAGCGCTTGGTGTGGTTCTGGTAGGCTGCTGCCCTGGCGGCACAGCCTCGAATGTGATTACCTATCTTGCGAAAGGCGACTTGGCATTGTCGGTTGGCATGACAGGCGTTTCTACCCTACTCGCTCCGCTGCTGACGCCCTTGCTGACATGGGCTTTGGCAGGGAAGAGTATTAATGTGGATGTGGCCGGTATGTTGCTGAGCATCCTCTTGGTCGTCATCCTGCCCATCGTCGTGGGATTAATAGTGAAAGCCCTTTGGCCAAAGTTCACACAGAAGGCCACAGACTATCTCCCAGCTTTCTCATCTCTAGCCATTGCCCTTATTGTAGCCATCATCATTGCCGCCAATTCTGCAAAGCTGTTGGCTGGCGGATTGGTCATCGTTGTGGTCGTCATGCTTCACAACATCTGCGGACTCAGTCTTGGCTATCTGATAGGACGATTCTTAGGACTTGCTGAACCGAAGAAGAGAGCCGTCAGTATCGAGGTGGGCATGCAAAACTCCGGCCTGGCGTCGTCGTTAGCCACGCTCCACTTCGCTGCCTATCCTCTGGCCACCATCCCCGGTGCCATCTTCAGCGTATGGCACAATATCAGTGGTGCCATCGTCGCCCGCTTGTATGCGAGGACAAGTAGATGAGTAATACATTCCCACAAGACTTTATATATATTCAAAAGCGGCAGAGTCGGGCGACACACGAAATAGAAGATTAATTTGTCTTTTTACTCTGATTTGTGGTAAAATAACTATATTCGCAGCGAAATAACTTATAACCCCTGAAGAGGTGCTGCATCTGAATGAGCATGAGGCAGCGAAATGGCATCTCGAATTGCATTGTCTCAGCGTTTGCTCTTGGTGCATGCACTGACTGTGCCCTTCTGGGTGTTCTACGTGATAGCTGCTATACAGGAAACAACTACCAGAGATGCTGGCCTACTACGCCAAACAAGGTTGCGAATTGATTACTATATAACAAGAAATAGACAATCTAATATTATGGGTTATAGGGAAGAGGCTATAGAATGCGTCAAGGATCATGTCCTCCCGTTACATAAGCAAATCTATACCACGTATGATGGGGATTTCGACAGGATCTACTCAGAAGGGTACAATAGCAAGTCGTATCATGGTCGGGTTATTGAGCCAGGGATGGTTTATGAACTGAGTTATTCGGCATGTTCGTGTCCCAAGGTAAAATGTGGACTCAGGAGCAATCCAGACCAATGCGAGTGCTCCAGGCAAAGCATCTTATATGTTTTGTCGCAGCTTGAACCAGACAGCCAGTTTGATGTCCGGATTGAGAATACGATTCTAAGAGGAGGTGATTGTTGTACTTTCAGGATAACGAGGCGTGCTGGTGTAAAGCGATTGATTGCTTACTGTGGCCTTAACTGTGAGAAGTGTGATGCTTACATAGCCACAAAGAACGATGACCAAGCTCTGCGCGAGAAAACAGCCAAGTTGTGGTCAGAGATGAACCATACGAAAATTCTGCCTGAGCAGATTAATTGTGAGGGCTGTCGCATGAATGGCCGTAAGACCGTTTACTGCGAAAACCTCTGTAGCATTCGCCAGTGTGCGTTGAAAAAGGGCGTGACCACTTGTGCCGACTGCCAAAAGATGAAGTCTTGCCAGACTCTTGAGGCAGTTACCTCCAATGTGATATGAGAAAGATACTGTTTCTACACGGATTCTATGCCAGCGGCCAGTGCGTACCTGCAATGGCTCTGAAAGAGGCTTTCAATGCAAAGGCGAGGCTGATAACACCAGACTTGCCTTTGCACCCCAAGGAGGCTATCAGCTTCATTCGCGACCTGATTGACCGCGAGAAGCCCGACCTGCTGGTGGGAAATAGTTGCGGATCATTCTATGCACAGATGATTGCCCCGATAGTAGGTCTTCCGGCACTACTTGGCAACCCGCACTTCAAGATGACTGAATTCCTGAAAACGAGAATCGGCGAACATCAATACAAATCGCCTCGTAAAGATGGGAAGCAGAACTTCATCATTGATGAACAGCTGATAGCAGAGTTTGCAGAGATAGAGGCTCATCAGTTTGACTGCTGCAGCCCATTCTATAAGGATCGTATCATAGGATTATTCGGTGACCAAGACACGCTGGCACATTTCGAACCGCTGTTTCGTGAACACTACGATAGGGCTTTTCACTTCCCAGGAGGACATACTCCTACAGCCGATGAAGTACTCAATTGTTATGTCCCGCTGATAGAACAGATTCTTTGGGGGTATGCAGAGCAAAGTGGCAGGACTCGCTACTTCCAACATTTCAAGGGTGGAAAATATCGCCTCATACAAACTGCCTTTGACAGCGAAACACAGGAGAGGATGGTGATATACCAAGCTTTGTACGGCGAACAGAAGTTCTGGGTGCGTCCTGAAAAGATGTTTTTCGAGAAGATGTCAAGAGACGGAAAGACGTTCAACAGATTTACAGAATATAGAAGTTAAAGGACTCATGAAGAAAGAAATAAACCCTCAAGAGAGTAGTCGCGCAGAAGCATTCAGTATGTGGATGTCGTCGCCCCAGCCGATGGTGACATTGATGAAGACTTTTGATGTCAGTCGTCTGCGGAAAGAGAGTCGGAAGACTGGTATCAAGTTTACCGTGCTATTGTGCTGGTGCATCTGTAAGGCCGCCAGCAGCATTGAAGAATTCTTCCTCCTGCCAGAGCCTGGCCATTTATATCGTTATGATAAACTGGCAGTAAATGTCATTGTGCTGAACGATAAAGGTGGTATAACCTTGTGTGATGTACCCTATTCTGAAGACATCAGGCAGTTCAATGCCGACTATCTGGAAGTGACCAGTCTGGCAGCGAAGACCTGTAAAAGCACATCGCTGGAAGATGCCATGATTATTGGCACATCGGCATTGCCACACACAGAACTGGATTGTATAGTCAACCAGTATTCCGGCCGTTGGAACAATCCATTTCTCGCATGGGGAAAGTACAGGAAAGGACTGTTCAGAACCACTCTGCCCATCTCGCTTCATTTTCACCACGCCCAAATGGATGGCATGCAAGCCTGCCGTTTCCTGAATAACTTACAGCACGAGATAAATTGTGTCAACAAATAGAATTAAGTAGGTGTTCACAATTAGTTTTATGTATTTGTTAAGCTATTTGGATGCAGATTATTCTTTTCTCCGAGGGAGCAGAGTGGACTCTGTGACTGAGGATAAAAGGAAAAGATGCGCCAAAGAGCGAACAAAGACATGAAAGCACCTACCATATTGGATATAGCAAAATAATTTTGAACACCTACTTATGATTAGGAAAGCAGAAACAAAGGACATCAAGCGCATCATGGAGCTGCTACATCAGGTAAACATGGTGCATCATGTGATACGCCCTGACCTTTTCAAGCCCCACACGACCAAATATAACGAGCAGGAACTGAAAGCGATACTTAACGATGACAGCAACCCCATCTTCGTTTACGATGACGGTGAGGTTTGGGGACATGCATTCTGTCAGATTAGCGAAGTCAGGAACCATCGCTTGTTGCAGGACATCAAGTCGCTGTACATTGATGACATTTGTGTTGATGAATCAGCTCGCGGCAAGCATGTGGGGAAGGCATTATATGAGTTCGTCCGCGACTATGCCAAGTCTATCGGCTGTTATAACATAACCCTCAACGTCTGGGAAGGCAACGATGCTGCACTGAACTTCTACAAGAGCATGGGGATGCTGGTGCAGAAGACGGGTATGGAAACAATCTTGTAATCCATTTATGGGAAGTCCATCGTCGCGGGCTACGCGCGAAGAAGCCTTACAACAAGTGGCAATGCTGAAGGCGGCCAAGGAAGCAGCCCAGCCAATTGGCAGATAGACTAATAGCAAGAACGCTTGATAATTGATAATTCACCGTGCTGCAAGATACCCAAGACTAATCATGATTTTTGGGTAACGAAGATTCGGAGGAACAAGGAACGGGATAAGGAGGAACAGAAGAATTTGGCAACGATGGGATGGCACTGCATCACCGTTTGGGAATGCGAGCTGAAGCCGGCTTCAAGACCATCATGCAAAAATGGCTCTATATCCATCGATGGATGAAGAGGACATGCAGATGCCAATGGCAGCAGAAGATTGTAACGAGACATACTTACTTTAAGCTTACTCATGAGTATATATACCTATAAATACCCACGTCCGGCAGTGACAGCTGACTGCGTGGTGATGACAAAGGAGGCGGTGCCACAGGTGCTGTTGATTGAACGTGGCATTGACCCCTACAAAGGTTGTTGGGCTTTCCCTGGTGGTTTCATGAATATGGATGAGACTACCGAGCAATGCGCTATCCGTGAGCTGGAAGAGGAAACTGGATTGAAGGTGTCGAAAATACAGCAGATTGGAGCTTACTCGAAGGTTGACCGCGACCCAAGAGGGCGCACCATCACTGTCGCTTATCTGGCAATCGTTGATGCGCCTATCTCAGTCAAAGGTCAGGATGATGCAGCGAAAGCTCAATGGTTCCCTATCAATGAGTTGCCTCCATTGGCATTCGACCATGAAGATATCATGCAGGATGCGATAGCTTTATATAATAATGATGACGAAAGCTGGGGACTGAGTCATGCCTAAATAGATAAAGGAAATGGATTTAATTGAAGCGATAAAATTACGCCATAGCGTGAGAGCATATAAAGGGCTGCCGCTAACTGATGACATCGTCAAGGCGTTAGAAGAGAAAATTTCGGATCTTAACCGTGAGGGTCGATTGCATATGCAATTGATTCTTAATGAACCGAAGGCTTTTCAAGGTGTCTTTGCCTATGGTAAGTTCCACGGGGTCAACAACTACATCGTGGTCGCAGGGAGAAAGGCGGATGATCTGGACGAGCGAGTGGGCTACTTCGGTGAGCAGCTGGTGCTGTTCGCACAGACGCTGGGACTGAACACCTGCTGGGTAGGACTCAGCTACACTAAAGTTGCAAATACGTATGTGCTGGACGACGGCGAAAAGATCGCCTGCTATATTGCTATTGGCTATGGTGAGACGCAGGGCGTAAAGCATAAGATCAAAAGCGTTGAGGAGGTCTCAAATGCCAACGACATCACGCCATCGTGGTTCCGGAAGGGAGTGGAAGCAGCTCTACTTGCGCCCACAGCAGTAAACCAGCAGAAGTTCTCGTTTGAGTACAATGGCATGAAGGACGGTCGCCATCAGGTGAGAGCCAAGAAAGGATTCTCGATAATAGGCTACACGCACATGGACCTCGGCATCGCCAAATATCATTTCGAGATAGGTGCAGGAAAGGATAATTTTGATTGGATCTAACAATGGCACTACCAAAATTCATAATCACAATGGAAAGGCTACGGGTAGGCGAGCAAGGCTCGGGAATTGGCAGCATTAATTTCGACTACTGCCAGTATTGCTATAAGGACGGCAAGTTCCTTCAGGATTGCACAATGGATGAAATGATTGAGCATTGCTCGCAGTTTATCGATGAGGTTAACAAGAACATGCCTAAGCCTATGACAAAGGAAGAGTACAAGCAGATGATGCAAGGATTCTTCCCAATGCTTAAACGCTGGAGAAAATGAAAATAGGATACTGGTGATGACTTTTGATGTCACTAGTCAGAGGTACGTTTGAGTACTATCTATATACCATTCTCTCTACTATGTGATTATTGCCAAATCCTTTACACTAATACACTAACTATGGATAAAACATTATAGTTCAACATATTATGCGAATGTATCAGCAGTGTATTTGGGATGTATTAATGTATATAAAGGCCTTGTTCGAAGTTTTTGCGTGACTTGTTAATCGTTATTCGTCATTCTTGAAGTAACTCTTATTTTTCACTTTTCATTTTTCAGTTTTTCACTTCCCCCCTTGCGCCAACCCATCCCCCCTTTAGGGGGTTAGGGGGCTTCTTTCGTGCCGTCGAAACACTCGTTATCTGCTGACGTAACACCACTTATCTGCCGACGTAGCACCACTTGTCTGCCGACGTAACGCATCTTTCCTGCTGACGTTTTTGGGAGCGCAGGCGGCTCGCCTGCATTCACCGTGCTGCAACTCCCCTTTCACCGTGCTCCACCACCCTCTTCACCGTGCTATAAGTCACCTTTCACCACGCTGCAACTCCCCTCTCCCATGGGAGAGGGGCCAGGGGTGAGGCTTTTACACTAATACACTACTAATACATCGCATTTACACTTACATAACAAGCTGAACGGCAATATATTATATACCATTAGTGTATTAGTGTAAAAAATTTGGGCAAAATCACATAGTAGAGAGTGCGGGCATTTTATCTGATGAAGTGCATAGGCTGCCACTCCTCACGCTCAGGATAGTCAGGAGTGCCGTTGGCATGGATCTTCTTCAGTAGCCAAGCCATATTGTTGGCCATCGTGCGCATGGTCTGCATACCCTCGGTGTCGAGAGCTGCCTGTCCTTCCTCGCGACCATATACTATGTTCCAATATTGAGATGTTACAACTGGCATGTTCATCATCTCGAAAGGCATATTCATCGTCTGATATGCTGCAGTGGCGCCACCGCGACGACAAACGCATACAGCAGCTGCAGGCTTGTTGACAACCTTTGCCCCAGCAGAGAAGAACATGCGCTGGATGAGCGACAGCACAGAGCCATTGGGCTGACCATAATAAACTGGGGAACCAACAATCAATGCATCCACATCACCCAGTTTCTCAGAGATGCGGTTGCAGATGTCGTCATCGAAAACGCAATGATCCAACTGCTTGATTTTACACTGTGCACAGGCTATGCACCCACGCACAGGCTTAGTACCAATATGTACAATCTCGGTCTCTATTCCCTGCTGTTCCAGAGTCTTTGCAGCCTCGCTCAGTGCAAGGAATGTGTTGCCCTTCTTACGCGGGCTACCGTTAATCAGAAGTACTTTCATAATCGTATTTGTTTCAGAAATCGGTTGCAAAGATACGATAATTTCCACTTACCACTATAATACGCAATAAATTTTTATGAATGTTTCCAGCTTCTCTGCTTATGCACACTCCAATCCCTTTTCCTGGCGGAGTTGATCAGCACCCGCTCTTCTTCAATGGTCAGCATTAGAAGTTGAAGATGTCCTGTACAACATAATTGACATTGAAGAATGATTCTGTCATTTTCTTCGTTGGTTACATAACATGACCTTACTGTACACCTAGAAAGGAAGGTCGGGTTCATCTCCATGATTATAATCGTCCGTTATAGAATCAGTAGCCTTTGGATACATCAATCTATATTCTTCATCAAATTGCTCTTTCGTAGGGGGCCATGTATCTGGCGAAATATGAACACCGAGGTCTATCATCTCCTGCACACGTACTCTTCTATGTTGGCGTAGAGCCTCCCAATTCTCTGGTGTCGGTCCAGCGTAAGGATCCACATCAATACCCCAATCAAACATTTCATTGACTTCATCGCTTAATTGTAGCCACCTGACCTTTCCTTTCTCCGATATACCAAACCTGAATTCACCGACATCACAGAAGCTGCCGACGTGAAACTTAATGTCAGGAAACTGAGCGACAACCAATTCAGCTATTTCTTCTGCATATCCGCCCTGCACATTCCGTCCACTCCAAGACAGTTCCTTTGTCTCGGATTCTGAACGAAAAAGTACATAGAGGCGGGTGCAATGTGTCGCCATCCAAGTACAGCGTTCAGCTCCTTGAAGGTTATCCAGGAAGTTCATCACTTGCTGATACTCTTCATCTGTTTGAGGCTCAACATCTGATTCGTCTGGCTTGACGAACCTTAAAACATGACGGAAATCATGTTCGTTATCTAACGTTAATGTTACTGTTGTAGAAAAACTCATAATGAAACCTATTTACCATTCTTCTTCCTTCATTTCGACCTCCAGATTCTCGAAACACTGGCGCAGTGCATATAGCAGCGGTTCGCCTCGGTCGGCTTCAGTCGTGATGACGAGGCGGTCGGATGTCTCACGATCCAGATAATTTATATTGCCACGATAATATTCTGTGTCAGCACCCACTAGCACCTTCATCAGTATGCGTTGAGGAACATATATACCGAGTCCGTCTTCCACGTTCTCTGGGATACCGAAACGCTGGCAGAGGTCGCCTATGAGAATCTGCACGGCATCGAGAGTGTCGGCATCGCCCGTCAGCACATATTCGTAGGTGCTGGGCTTGTCTTCACCTGGGTCATCGCTGTAGTTCCACTCCTCTCCAAAATTTGCAGGAAGCTTCCCTGCTAAGTCAAAGTATTTCTTGGCCTGCTGGAGGTCAATGAACATACCATTTTTCTCGTCTCCCCACTTGTATTTCTCATACAATTCGTAGGCAGCATATATATTCCCCTTATCGCACAGCTCCTGCAGGATGGCCGGATTGTCAATTTCCATTGCAGCCTCTTCATCACCTTTTCGGATACGCTCCAGCAGCAGCGTCGTGTTATCTTTTATCTCATAGCATAGTATTGTAAGTTCCTGAACAGAGAGGCGGCTTATCATGTAGGGATCGAGAACCTTCTGAAGCAGGCGTTCCTCCTCGCCCTCTTCCTTTTCAAAAGTGGAGCCATCTATAGCTTCATAACGAAGAACTGTTATTTCTTCCTTCGTGTCATCGTCTAAGAAGGTCTCGTTGTAGTATCGGAGCTTGTGATGCATGCCAAACAGCAGGCAGTAGATGGCTCTAACGTCACCATCACCAGCGTCTGCCGCCATCTCCATCAGCC
The DNA here is from genome assembly GCA_017620295.1 of Bacteroidaceae bacterium. Lineage (GTDB taxonomy): Bacteria > Bacteroidota > Bacteroidia > Bacteroidales > Bacteroidaceae > Physcousia. The sequence continues at coordinate 12,142 of JAFZQR010000079.1, read as the reverse complement.
ATTTCTTGTCGGAGGGTTCAATCAGGCTGAAATTACGCGACGTGTTGCCGTAAAACATCATTTCGGTAGCATATAGAGGGTACCAGCCCTCGCCCTTACGTGCCCGTTTGATTATTTCTGCGGCACATTCCATGGGGTAAAGAAGTACTTGGCCAACACTTCCTATACAGTCCTGCATTTCATCAATAGAGCCATCCATTAAGCTCACAAATCCACCATCAACATGCTCATGACTTGCGAAACCGTCCTTTGCTCTATAGAACTCACTGGTGTGACAGGTTAAGTCATAACAGTCATAACAATAAACTGCAATCTCTTTCCCTGGCTGCTTTCGGGTTTGCTGTTCGGCCAGCTCTTTGCACATTCTGTTACGTTCATCATGTTTTTCTTCATCCGACAGACCATCTACCATTTCTTTGTACTCCAAGAGTACTTCTTCGCCCTTGTCTTTAACATACGCAACAAACTTCCAAAGCGTGTATTCCTGCCATTCACCATCAACGATGATATAGTGCCATGTTGACACACCCCACCATCCCTGGAGTTCCATCTCAACACCAGGGAAGACCTTGATGACACTTTCGGCAATCTCATAGAAATTAAGATGTTCTCCATGATGACCATAGTCGTGCCAGATGATTGTGTTCGCGGCTTCCTTTATCTGAAGCCCCACATAGTCGCTATCCACAGACAGGTCCTCGCCTCTCAATTCCAAGCTCTTTTCGCGCACCTGCTGTTTTACATAGGCTGCAACTTTTTCCAGATTCTCATGATGTTTCAGCGTGAGAACTGTTCCATGACTTTCGCTCATATTTTTAATGCTTGCTTGTTTAACAATATATATAAACGAAAGAGAAGAAGTCCTTGATTATAGCCGGTATGTCTGGTGTGTAGCTCTCTTGGGTGGGGCGGTGTGAGGATAGGGCGTAAACTAATATACCCATAATAATATGATTTTTACGATTAACATTTGCACAACATAGACACTTTCACAAAAAAATTCAATGAAACAGGCAACTTTTTCGATTACTTCATCAAAATATGTGGCATCACCTCAAATAATCAACGACGGCACCTTCTTTCTTAATGTCGTGTGCTATCACCTCATTCATGAACTTCTTGACAGTCTTCTTCAACGATGGATAGGTGAATGGCGAGTTCTTGCTATGGCAAGCGACTGTTGTCAAGCGCACAGTAGCAGAGAAGAGCTATGGATAGATTCTAAATATGAGCGAGTTATTTTGTTTCTACAACGCTGCAAATATAAAGGTTATTGGGAATAATACATCAAAAGAATTGGATATTTTCTTGCTACAGTCATAAAGAAAATGTGCACAGATCCATGTTACGCCATGTTTTCTGTGCTGTTATTTTGTGATAAAAAGATTGCCACTGGCGTGGTGCATTTGAACTAATTGCCTATTTTTGCAAACGTGATGATACGCAAAGTGATACTCAAGATCGATGAATGAAAATAAAATAATGAAAAACACATTCATGTAAAAACTAGAAGTCACGTGATAACTAAATAACTTCATTAACCTTACTCGACTTTCGCAAGCTCCGCTTGCTTGGAAGTTAAAGGAAGTTATGCCGCTTCGCGGCGGAAGTTATAGGAAGTTCTTCAAGTATGAAGCGACCAAAGGTCGAGCGAAAGGAAGAATGTTTTGCAGGCTTGTATAACCAATAGCAGAAGTATTGTCCTTTCGCTCGACCTTTGGTCGCTTCATACTTGAAGAACTTCCGTGACCGAAGGTCACATAACTTCATTAACTTCTTTAACTTCCTACATGCGAAACTTGAGTCATCACTGTGATGATTTTGCATAGGTTTGTTTGGCTGTTCAAAGGTATTATGTACATTTGCAACAAAATACACACAATTGGCATTTTAACCACATTACACTAAAGAATATGAAACACCTTTCACTTCTCCCAATTCTCGTTGCTGCGCTCTGTCTGTTCTGGGCCTGTGGCTCCGACGAAATCGATGAACCACAAATAGATGAACCACAAATAGATGACAAAACCGGTAACAAGAATGATTCTACAGAAGTTACCATAGATTGGAAAGACCCTGCATGGTACTCTGTCAATTACTGGGAACGTACCGACCGCCAGAAAGCCGGTCTCCGAGGCCCCGTGAAGAAATGGCACATCAGCAATTACACCACCTACGATGAGTACGAATACGACGAAGCTGGGCATCTCATCAAGAAGTCATACATCGACACTGGCGATGCGGACATCAACCACGAATGGCGCTATACCTACGATGCCAAGGGACACCGTGTCAAAGCAGCGTATTACGATGTGTTCTCTGAAGGGGAAGCTTCTGAATATTGGGAATATGAGTATAACAACACCGACAAATTCGTAGCCCGCGAATGGTTCATGATAGGGCCTGAGGCTGGCGATGCCGAATATGGGATTCAGAAAGATCTGTCACGTGCGGTGAATGTTGTTGTTCAGCCCTTATCCACCGTCTATCGCGAGTACACCTATACGTTCAACGCTGAAGGCAATCTCGTAATCAAGGATTATTCATACTATACAGAATACGGACTGGAAGAGAAAAAGAACGAGAACACACAGGAATATACTGTAGTGTATGAAGGCGGATATCCAAAGAGTATGTCAAGCGACTTGCTCCGTTTCAAGGTTCTGAACATCTCATACTATCCCAACGGTATGTATAAAGACTTTGAGTACTTGGAACAGAATTCTTACAACTACGACACCGGTTGGGACAGACACACCTACAAGATGCTGGACAACCCCCGTTATCTTGCTGTGGAAAGTTTCATCCTTGGCGGAACGGCGTCTTTTATCAGTCTCACCCCGCAATGGATGAACAAGACCTACGATGCCCACTTCGACATCGTCAAAAACACAGAAGGCTATTCAGAAAGCCAAGAGCCGACCTACGTCGATACCTGGAAGGATTACACCTATGACAAGTACGGGAACTGGACAACACGGTTTGAAAGCGTTGTTGCCCGCTACACCGGTGACTTGTCAGAGCGCACTGTCAACAGGGTTCTGGAATACTTCAAGTAATTCGGCTTTGCCCGCAAGCAAGTTGCATTTTCATAAAATATCCCAAATCTTTCCCCGTAGTTACTAGATTACGGGGATTTTTCGTAATTTTACCGCCGATATTTGCAATGGATAAAAGATAATCAGATGAAAAGAATAGTAATATTTGTAATAGCAGTAATAACTATGGCAACGGTGAATTCACAGACGCTGACAGAGCGTCAAAAGGGATTGGCAGCATGTGCTTGCCTGATGGCACAGGGTGATTTGGAACGCTTGGAGCCTGCCGTAAAGATGGCTCTCGACAATGGCGTTACTATCAATGAACTGAAGGAGGCTTTCTCGCAGCTCTATGCCTACACCGGTTTCCCTCGCTCGCTGAATGCGCTGGGAGTATTGAATAAGGTATTAGAGAACAGACAGGACAACTGGCAGGAGGGCAAGCCCTGGACGCGCCCAGAGATTTGGAATGACGCAGCAAAGTCTCTAAAGCAGGGTACAGAAGTTCAGACGCAACTGTCAGGCCGTGAGTTTAACTACGACTTCTGCCCACAGGATGACTACTATCTGAAGTCGCACCTTTTTGGCGACATCTTCGCAGGTGACCAGTTGTCGCATGCTGACCGCGAGATTGTAACCGTGGCAGCCTTGAGTGGTCTCGATAGGGTTGCTCCACAGCTGGCTGCCCACAAGCGTGGTGCTGTGAACATGGGCAATAGTCAGGAGTTGGTTGATGAACTCTGTGCTTGGCTAGAGAGGGAGGTGAATAGTCTTGCCACTCCTTTTCCTAAAGGCGAGCCCAATACTGCCTACGCACAATATTTCATCGGCAACAGCTATGTCGCGCCAATTAGACCCGAAAACGTTGGTGAAGGTGAGGCAACTGTCATGCCTATCGTGAACGTTACCTTCGAACCTGGTTGCCGCAACAACTGGCACATCCATCATGGGGCCCATCAGATTCTGATTTGCGTGTCAGGTAAAGGCTGGTATCAGGAATGGGGCAAAACCCCTATCCCACTCCACCTTGGTGTAGTTATAGACATTCCCGAGGGCGTGAAGCATTGGCACGGAGCACAGAAGGACTCATGGTTCCAGCACTACACCACCCATATAAAGACTGGTGGTGAGGAGAGTAACGAGTGGCTGGAGCCTGTAACCGACGAGCAATACACTCTTCTTAAATAAATAGCCAAGATATAACGATATGAAAAAAGGATTTATGATGGCTGTACTGATGCTGATGGCATCAACAGCTTTTGCACAATGCACAGTTTATCTGACAAGGGAGATTTCACCAGAGTCATTAGTAGCAATCTATAAGGCCTTGGGCGTACAAGCCAAAGGACGAGTAGCTGTTAAGATGAGTACTGGCGAGGGAAGCAACCCCAACTACCTGAAGCCAGAACTCGTCAAGAATCTGATATTCGAGGTGGATGGTACCATCGTGGAGTGTAACACCGCCTACAGCAGCGGACCAGGCAACGAACAGGATGACCGCAATTCGTCGGCCAATCACTGGAAGGTAATAGAACGGCACGGTTTTTTGAACTATTTCCCCGTGGATATCATGGACGAGTACGATGAGATACGAATTCCCGTAAAAGATCAGACCCACATCAAATATGACATTGTTGGAGGCCACATGGCAAACTACGATTTCATGATAGCGCTGAACCACTTCAAGGGTCATCCGATGGGTGGCTACGGTGGAGCACTGAAGAACCTCTCCATTGGCTGTGCCAGTCAGAACGGCAAGGCCTACATCCACTCTGCAGGCAAGATGGAAAAACTCGACATGAGTAAGCTATGGACACCAGAGTTCATCGGCGACCAGGACGGCTTCCTGGAGTCAATGGCAGCCGCTGCACAGGCTGTGGTGAACTACTTCCAGAGACAGAACGGCATCATTTATATCTCAGTGATGAACAACATGTCAATCGACTGTGACTGCGTGGATCATCCTGCACCTGTGAAGCTTGAAGACTACGGCATACTGGCATCTACCGACCCTGTGGCTCTCGACCAGGCTTGTATTGACATCATCAACCAGCAGAAGGTGACAGCGAAGAACGACCCAACCGACCTGCTGAACCGCATAGACAAGCAGCATGGAATCCACACCATTGAGCATGCCGAAACAATTGGTCTCGGAAGCCGCAATTATACATTGGTTAGTATAGACAAATAAACAACTCAATATTTGAAAAGATATAATCAGCTCAACAATAGCAAGATTATCAGTATATTTCAGCATCCTGTATGGGCTGCAGTATTCGCGTTCACAGCTGCATTTCTGTGGGGCTGGGCTTATCCGCTTATCAAACTAGGCTTTGCCGAATTTGAGATTTCCACAGAGATGACAGGCAGTAAGATGCTGTTTGCTGGTATTCGATTTTTCATTTCGGGCATCATCATCCTTTCCATTGCCCTCATTACCCGACGGCCTTTAGGCCTAAAGGATTCGATTAAAGCGAATGTTTGGCAAAGCTTACTCTTCCTACTGGTTTTCACACTATTGAATACCACAATTCACTATGCCTGTTTCTATATTGGGCTGTCACACAGCCAGGGCAGTCGTGCTGCTATATTGAACTCTCTGAGTGTGTTTGTGACGGTTCTTCTGGCCTGTATGTTCTTCAAGAGCGACAAGCTTACTTTCAGGAAAGTGATAGGTTGCGCCATAGGCTTTACGGGTATCCTGGCACTTAATCTGGACGGCGGGGAAAGCGGCTCGTTCACCTTGCTTGGCGACGGGATGATTATCCTCAATGCGTTGTGTGGGGCTAGTGCAGGACTTATGACTAGAGGAGTTGGCAAGCGCGTGGATGTGTTTGTCGGAACAGGCTATAGTCTTGGAATTGGTGGTGCCTTATTGGTGATACCTGGTTTGTTGATGGGTGGCACATTACCGCGCGTCACTCTCATTGGCATCATCTATCTACTGATGCTCATCGGCATCTCAACGATTGGCTTCACGCTCTACAACAAACTCCTTACATGTAATCCTGTGGGTCAGATAGCGATATGGAACTCTCTGATTCCCGTTGTGGGTGCTGTTACATCCTGTCTGTGTCTGCATGAGACGTTCGTATGGAACTATGTTCTGGCTGCGGCACTGACTACTGCAGGTATCTATGTAATCAATAAAGGGAAAGTAATGTAATATGATGAAGATAAAATAAGATAACTGCCTATGAAAGAGCTATCCATCCAACAGATGATTCTCGTTTATTTCGCTGTCAACGTGGTCACTTTCATCGTGTATGGAATCGACAAGTGGAAGGCCAGACATTCCAAATGGCGTATAAACGAGACGCAGCTAATGGCATTGGCTGTACTTGGAGGCGGTATTGGTGCTTGGTTAGGCATGCATGTCTGGCACCATAAGACCATGCACAAGAAGTTCAAATACGGCATTCCTGCCATCATCGTTGCTCAGCTATTAATCATCGGATATATACTTTTCAAATGACGCTGACCTATATCTTCCATAGTGGCTTTCATTCTGGAAACGGAGATAGGCATACGGAAGACACTCTCTATATCGGGTGTAAATAGTTTTCACCACATTTGAATTAATACATGTTGATGTATGGATCTGTTCACACTTGTGAATTTAGATATTCACTCTAGTGAATTTAGCTGTTCACACTTGTGAATTTAGATATTCACTCTTGTGAACAGATTCATTGTACACGCTCTATGATATCATACTGCAGCATGATCGATGGGGAATTTATTGAATAATGACGGATTAACAAGTATGCCAATCCGCCTGAAGCCACTTTCAAAGATTAATTTTGTTTCGAAATACTGATATGTTTGATTTCACAGAATTATGATACAGAATATTCTGTTAGTTGCAGCTGGTGGTGCCGTCGGTTCTGTATGTCGGTACCTGCTCTCCGGAGTGAACAGCACATCCTATCCATGGGGTACGTTTGCTGTCAACATCCTTGGCTCACTGCTTATTGGGCTGCTGGTTGGGTTGGTGAACAAATATAGCTTGTCACCTGAGATAAAACTGCTGCTTGTCACCGGCTTCTGTGGCGGTTTCACAACCTTCAGCACCTTCGCCAACGAGTCGTTCGGAATGATGAAAGCAGGCGATGTCATGTTGTCTTCACTGTATATCGGAACAAGCGTAGTCGTTGGTGTTCTGGCAGTATGGGTCGGTTTGAAACTATCAGGAGGATAATGATATGGCACTACCGAAATTTATCATTACGATGGACGGCTGTCTGCGGTTAGGCATGGTGCACCAGCATAAGGATTTGCTGATGGGCGATGATAGCTGCATCGGTGGCGGGTACTACCAGTTTGACTGGGCGAGTAATCGCCTGTTGCTTGACCGAGCATCGTATGACTTTGGACGTCCACGATGGCATTTGCTCGAAACGCTCCGTGTTCCAGCATCATACAGTGGCCTCCGCATCGTCTATCTCTACGATGACGACCATGAGGACTTCATCGTGAGTGACGAGTTACAAATTGAATATTACGAATAATGCGCGATTATGGATTTCTACAAGAAATATGGCTCTTCTGATAGCCGCAGGGAAGAGCTGATAAGAAAGATTGAAGCGGCTGTGAATAACCTCACGCTTGAAGAGCTAGAGGCGCTGCACTATGATATGATGACAAAGAATTATATTAACGATTAACAATATGAGAGTAAAGATAATGACTATGCTGGGCGACATCGTGGTTCGCCTATATGATGAGACTCCTGTTCACCGCGATAACTTCGTGAAACTGGTGAAAGAGGGCTATTATGATGGGACGTTGTTTCATCGAGTGATTAAGGACTTCATGATTCAGGGTGGCGACCCGGATTCAAAGGGGGCTCCTGCAGGTAAGTTGCTTGGAGTGGGTGGTCCAGAATATACGCTGGAGGCTGAGATCAAGGACAGGCTGTTCCATAAACGTGGTGCCCTGGCCGCTGCTCGTCAGGGTGATGAGGTGAACCCGGAACGTAGAAGCAGCGGTTCGCAGTTCTATATCGTCTGGGGACAGGTGTATAATGAAGGGCAGTTGCGACAGTTCTCCAAGCAGCTGAAGATGCAGCAGGTGCAGTCGGCTTTCAATCTGTTAGCGGCACAGCATCGTGACGAGATTATGCAGATGCGCCGTAACAGAGACCGTGCCGGACTCCAGGAACTGCAAGACAAGTTGGCGGCTGAAGCTGAGAAGCAGGTTAAGGGGAATGAGCTGACTGATGAGCAGATGAAGGTGTATTCTACTGTTGGCGGCACGCCACATCTTGACGGACAATATACGGTTTTCGGTGAGGTGGAAGAAGGTCTTGATGTGGTGGAGATGATACAGGGTTCGGCCACAGGTAGAGGCGACCGTCCCATTGATGACATTGAAATGCGGATTACTGTAATCGAGTGAGACAATGAAGTTACATACCGTTTTTATGAGACATTTTATATGAGTATCCAGGAATTCAGAGAATACATGGCATCGGGCAAGCCAGTCATAGGCGGGTCAGAGGTTCACATGATGTTTCATAAGCTGTCGCAGGAGGCATTGCAGATTACAGCGGAGATAAACGGCAAGTACCATACACCGGAAGAACTGCAAGCGTTCTTGGAAAAGCTATTCGGACATGAAGTGCCCGAGTCGGTGGGGATATTCCCGCCGTTCCATACCGACTGCGGCAAAAACACGGTTCTGGGTGAACGAGTGTTCATCAACATGGGCTGCAAGTTCCAAGACCAAGGAGGCATCTTCATTGATGAAGGAGCACTCATCGGACACAATGTGGTGCTGGCCACCCTCAATCACGATCTTGACCCCGCAAATCGACAGAGTATGACCTATGCGCCCATACACATCGGTAAGAATGTATGGATTGGTGCCAACGCAACGGTGCTGCAAGGAGTTACCATCGGTGACGGAGCCGTGGTAGCAGCTGGTGCCGTTGTTACCAGAGATGTGGAGCCAAATACGGTTGTCGGAGGTGTTCCGGCTAAACTGATAAAACGATTATAATAGTTAGAACTATGAAATATACAACATTAGGTAAGACGGACATCAAGGTTTCACGCATCTGCGTGGGCTGCATGTCATACGGAAAGCCCTCAGAGGACTTTCATCTTTGGACGCTCGTCGAGGATGAGACTCGCGAGATGGTGAAACATGCCTTCGATTTGGGCGTGAACTTCTTCGATACCGCCAACTGCTACTCTCACGGCACGAGCGAAGAGTATCTTGGTTCTGCCATCAAGCAACTTGGCATCCGACGCGAGGACGTGGTGCTGGCCTCGAAGGTCTATTTCAACACGGGCTTCCTTTCCCGTGAAGCAATCCTTCGTGAGATTGACGGTACGCTCCAACGCCTGGGTACAGATTATCTTGACCTCTACCAGATTCATCGCTTCGACTATTCCACACCCATTGAGGAAACGATGGAGGCGCTTGACTCGCTGGTTCGTCAGGGCAAGGTTCGTGCCATCGGTGCTTCGGCCATGTATGGTTATCAGTTCCATAACATGCAGATCTGTGCAGAGCGGAATGGATGGACGCTTTTCTCTACGCTGCAGAACCACTACAACCTGATCTATCGTGAGGACGAGCGCGAACTGATTCCCGTGGCAGAGCAGTATGGCGTATCTCGCATTCCATATTCACCGCTTGCAGGTGGCCACCTCTCACATCGTGGTTGGGAAAGCGGTACGAAGCGAAGTGATACTGACAAGACGATTCGCAGCAAGTACGACCATGCCAAGGAGAATGACTTGGAGATTATCGACCGCGTTGACCAGTTGGCACAGCGGCTGGGAGTATCTATGTCGCAGGTGGCACTTGCCTGGCAGTTCAAGCGTGGCGTGACAGCTCCCATCGTAGGTGCAACCAATGCCAAGCACTTCGATGATGCAGTCAAGTCCGTTGACCTCACGCTGAGCGACGAGGATGTGGCCTTCATCGAGGCTCCGTACAAGGCACATGAGATTGTTGGTGCATTGAATTCGAATATGACATTATAAACAGAATCAATTATGAAAAGTTTTGGATCAAAACCGTGGATGCTTCCACAGCCCGTACTGATTATCGGTACATACGACAAAGAAGGTAAGGCCAACGCCATGAATGCTGCTTGGGGTGGCCAGTGTGATATGCACGAGATTATCATCTCGCTGGGTTCCCATCAGACCACAGACAACCTCAAAGATAACGATGATTTCACAGTCACATTTGCTACTGTTGACACGCTGGTCGCCTCTGACTACGTGGGCATCGTGAGCGCCAGGAACACACCCGAAAAGATGCAGAAGACGGGGTGGACCATAGAGAAGGCTCCCAACGTGAATGCCCCTCTGTTCAAGGAGTTCCCGATGACGCTGGAATGTCGTGTGAAGCAAAAGATAGACGAGTCCGAGACGGGCTATTACTTGGTAGCTGAAATCGTGAATATCCTCTGCGACGAACGTTATCTGGGAGAAGACGGTAATCCGGATGTGGAGCAGATGGACCTCATCACATACGACCCCGTACATCACACCTACATCCGTCTGGGAGAAACAGAAGGTAAGGCGTTCTCTGACGGCAAACAATTGAAGTAATCGAGTTCCTGTTTACCGCAGGTGCTGCACTATGAAGTGTTTCAAAGTTAGATATGACAGAAAAAGAGAAAATGCTGGCGGGTAAGATATACTCAGCCATTGACCCAGAGTTAATACGAGAACTGAATGCCGTGAAGGAGAAGATTCGCGACTACAACGACCTACGTCCGTCGGATAAACAAACGCAGCATGAGTTGTTGAAAGGGCTGTTGGGACACATCGCAGACGATGACATCCTGATTATTCAGCCATTCTATTGTGACTATGGCAAACAGATTAGCGTGGGTCGTCGTTTCTTTGCCAACTTCAACTTTACCGTGTTGGACGAGGCTCCTGTCACCATCGGCGATGACTGCTTCATAGGCCCTAATGTCAGCATCTACACCGCCTGCCACAGTACAGACCCCGTGGAGCGCAATACGCGTCAGGAATGGGCCGAAGCTGTCACCATTGGCAACAACGTGTGGATAGGCGGCAGCGTCACCATCCTGCCTGGCGTTACCATCGGAGATAACGTCACGATTGGCGCCGGTTCGGTTGTCGCCAAAGACATCCCATCCAACTGTATTGCTGTGGGTAATCCCGCCAAACTAATCAAGATGATTGAGCCGAAAGAGTAAATCGCCCATTCGCCTCGTGTGAGTGGGCTTTTAATCTGTCACCTGTCTTGGGGCCACTTCATTGAAATGTTCCTTGCCCCAGGCAATAAGGGCCATGATGGCTGGCATCAGAGACTTGCCGGTGGCGGTCAGTGAATACTCTACGCGGGGAGGAACTTCGGGATAGACCTCACGATGTACCAGATGGCTCTGCTCCAGATTCTTCAGCGTCTGCGAGAGCATCTTCTGGGAGCAGTCGGTCATCAGACGACGAATCTCATTGAAACGAAGGATGCCTGTCTCGCTCCTGTGAAGCATAAAGAGCACCAGCATAGACCACTTGTCACCAAAACGACTGATCACATTCCTGATGGGACAGGCCAAATACTCGGCTTTAATATCCATTGTAGAGTTTAGAGTTGAGAGTTTAGAGTTGAGAGATTTGTGTAAAGGTAACATTTTGCAACCAAGTATCTACGATATACTTTGTTAATGATAGTTAAAGCCGATTTTCGCAAATGCTGATTTCTTCACAATTCCTACTTTTTGGTAACTATCCCACCAAAAAGTGCCTTCTTGTGGGAACGAAAAATTCACCGTACCTTTGCATCGTCAAACAGAACAAAACATGTATAACAAATAAAAAAAGGTAAAGACATTATGAAACAGATTGAGACAATTGCAACAGGTAAGAACTTTAGCGCAGTAAGCGTAGGTAAGGTAAATGAGATTATTGAGCACGAGCTGCCGATGGGTGCTGTAACCATTCAGGGTAAGGTGTTCGCAGGTCAGGCAGTAGGTGCTACAGGTAGCGAACTGTCGTTCCAGACACTCGTTCCTGGTCAGGACAGCGGTTTCCTGCACACCCACAAGACCCACGAGGAACTTTACATCATCCTGAAGGGCGAGGGCCAGTATCAGGTGGATGGCG
>JAFZQR010000078.1 GCA_017620295.1 Bacteroidaceae bacterium | reverse complement strand
TGAGTTGCTGGCTCTAGCTCTTTACTAAAAACCTTCAAAAACACATGTGAACTAAGACCGTAGCCTTTGCCATCTACACCTATAACCTGATAATGCAAGGTATGAATGCCTTCGTCAAGTGCAGATACATCAAGGGAGTAAGCACCAGAAAGTACACTAACGGTCTCTGTTTTGTCGGCATTGCTATCAAACCAAAAGCGTAAACTTCGGGCTTTAATTGATGGATGTATGATATCTGAATAATCTGCGTCCGTAATGGTTTGCCCTCGTGTCACCATTGATAGACAGGAGAGCAGGATACATATAAGTATATACTTACGCATAAGCATTAGAACATTTATGGATAATTCAAGGTCATTTGTGTAAATACTTTTACATGAATTTGCCATAAATTTATCCATGAATTAGTCATGAATTATGATTTGTTTCACTCTACTGCACTGACCTCAATCTCCACGCTCAATTTGTTATCAGCTGTCGCCTGTTTGGCTACATTGAATTTGGTAATACGCGGATAGTCTGGGGTGGAATTATAGGGATACTGTCCACCATACAATCCAACTTCAGTACCATCGGTTCCAAGAAAATTTGTACTAGCTTCTTCTGTAAGCTCAAATGTTTGTGAGTCTACAAAATAATCATCTGCAGAGCGAGGAGATACCCCAAAATCATTGAAAACGGCCTCAAAAGTAGAAGCTGCACATGAGACCTGTTGTCCTTGCATCTTGTCATACATATTATATCTATAACTATAATCAGAAGCAGTATAAGATGAAGGACTGTAACAAATAGATACACAATTCATTGCTATAGTCTCTGGGGGAAAATAACAAGTAGTATTACCCTTGTAACACATTATACTATTTACAAATGAAGACCTAGAGTAATTACCGATGAATCCATATAGCACACAATTACAGAATTGCGCTTGGGCGGAATCATTAGAATAATAGTCTGTGACAAAACAATGTGAGAACAATGCAGTGGTTGTTCCTCGTAAAGAAAGATAGCTTGTAACCTTGCAGTTTACGAATAAGGCATCCTTAATATTACTGTATTGACTTGAAGAATTATCAAAAATAATACTATTGAACTGGCACTTTATAAAGCATGGATTAGAGAAAGAACCATAAAGAACGGTCATATCGTTGAACCTCACTCCTTCCACCGAGAAGCGGATAGTATCGTTTTCTGGGATATTAATCTTCAGTGTACTGCTAATGCTGGTAGGATTGGAATTATCAATACCTGTTCCTCGGACTGTGATAGCTTTTGTAATTGTAAAGTCACCGGTAAATGCACCTCCAGACAATGTGATAATATCTCCACTAACTGCTGCGTTGTGGGCACTATTAAACGCATTTATGCCGTAATAATATATAATGGTAGTGTCCTCATGTGTCAACGTTGCTACCAACGTGTTTTGTGCATAACTCATGGTTGCTACTACCAGTGCAACCATCATAAACAAATACTTCTTCATTGCTCAATTATTAATAAGGTTAATACTAAGTTGCCTGCAATGGGGAAACCAACACTAATCAAATGGACATAAGAAAAGCGCAGGCCTCTCACATAATTCCCGAACAGGTCTGCAACAACCTCTACAAACATTATGGATTAGCCTGCGCTTACGCGCAAGCTCCATTCGTTTGTAGTATGCCCTAAGTTTTCCTTTCGGTGTTGCAGTTCGTTCGGGAAAATTGAGCAAATAAAGTGTATGTTATCCCGCCGCTGCGGGAGAGATGTATATGTTATTTTTTCCTGTATTTCCTTAAGGCAGGGTTCGTAAGGCAAGAGTATATATCGATGATAAGGATGTCATTATCTATCCTCTCATAATCAAGACCATATATACTGCGGAGGATTTTTGTCGGTCTCGTCTTGCAATGCAATATCTTCAGTGACAAGTTTTTGTGCATACTCCGTCAGTAACGGTGTAAGTTTGGCTACGCCATAGCCCTTAGGTATATTAAGCGGTATATTTATTGTTGTTGTCATAAGGTAAAGCTGGTTATCACACGGCAAAAGTAGGGATTAGTTGCTAATCACACAAAGTTTTCCCCAAGTAATAATACCCATTGTAGTGTGAATTATAATTAAACATGGATAAAATTGGGAGGCACTAACAACTTTTCTAACTAAGTATAGCTAACTTTGTGCCGCATTGATTGGAAAGACACACGCAAGGTGAAGCCGCTAATCATATTCATTACTTCCATACTATGTCTGCTGGCATTGGAAACTGATGCACAATCCGAGACATATAACCTGAAGCGGTTTAGCTTCAGTCAGTCGGACTTTGCTGATACTATTCCGCTGGAGTGGACGGCAAGTAAGGCTTTTGTCATTGTGGAGGTGAATGGACAGAGGATGAGGTTCATGATAGACACGGGGTCGAGCATGAGCGTTATCTATGAGCAGGCCATAGCCTCACGTGGCGACCAGCTAAGGCAAAGCCTGAACACTACGGGTGTCATCACCATGCACGATGCACTTGGGGCCACGACCAAGGTTGATGTGGTTGAAGCTGCCTCGTTCAAGATTGGCAAGACGGCTGTGGAACACTATCCGCTAACTGTCATGCGACGCGCTGTAGGTACGGTCAGATGCGATGGCATCCTGGGCTTTGATATCATTAACAGAGGGCTGACTGTACGCCTTGATACGAGGGCACGGCAATTGGTGCTGACCGACCGACCGAAGCTGATGGCAAAAGAGCAGAAAGCAGGTCACACCCTGCGCTACACACTCCACCGCTACATCCCCTACATCATGCTGCAACCCTTTGACACAATGGATGAGGAAATGGCATTTGATACTGGTTGCAGCTTTATATGCCTGATTAATGCCGACCGTCTGCGCAACTACGAATACATACGTCCGCACGAGGTGTCGGAGCAGGTGTCTGAGAGAAACCAAGAGTTGGTGCTGGTTGGCTCTTTGTCAAATGACACCACGAGAGAAACAACGCTACTGCATCTGCAGACGCTGCGATGGAAGAAACATGAGATGAACGACATCGAGGCACAGACCACAATGGGTCGCTCACGTGTAGGAGCTGCCATGATGGAACGCGGAGTGGTGATAATCGACGGAATGCGTCGCCGTATCACTCTATGTCCATATTTGTAAAGGTGCGGGTGGTGCCTAGCGAGTCGTAGATGAAATAAACCTGGATGTCTGGGCGTGACTGCAAGAGTAGTTTGGCACTGTCTAACCCCATAACCATAAATGAAGTGGCAAAGGCGTCGGCTTCTGCACAGGTGGGTGCAAAGACGGTTGATGAGAGCAGCGAGTGCTGCACGGGATATCCAGTCTTAGGGTCGATGGTGTGAGCCAGCTTCCGGCCATCCTCGGTGATATAGAAATTACGGTAGTTGCCGCTTGTGGCCATAGCACGGTTGGACAGTGGCAACACAGCCTGAAGCTCGCTGCCTGCTCCGCCTGTGACATCCTCAATGGGTTTGCTGATGCCTACGCGCCACAGGTTGCCATCAGGGTTGACACCGTGTACTATAACCTCACCGCCTATTTCCACCATATAGTTCTGAATGCCTCGCTGACTTAGCATCTCTGCTACAAGATCGACAGCAAAGCCCTTTGCCACAGCTGAAAAATCCAGCACCATAGACGTGTCGGCCTTGTGGATATGTCCATCCTCGGAGAGGCTGACTCTCTCCCACCCTACGAGCTGACGGAGGCTATCCACCTCAGCATCTGTAGGCAGGGAACCATTCTTGTAGCCGAAGCCCCATGCGTTGACGAGGGGTGCTACTGTGATGTCAAATGCTCCGCTGGTTGTAGCCGACACCGCTTGGCTAAGCTCAAACACACGTCGAAACAAGCTGTCAACCTCAACATCCTCGTTCCGGTTTATGCGGCTTATGATGCTCCCTTTGTTGAACATGCTCAGACTTTCATCCACTCGTTGCAGTGCTGCATCTATGGCAGGCTTCAAGGCTTCGCCACTTTGGTAGGTCACATGATAGAACGTACCAAAGACTGCACCTTCGACCTTCTGATAAGGTGCAGACGCAGGATTGTGCTGTCTGATAATAAGAATGGTAGCAACAGTAAGTGCAAGTATTACTATAATGTGCCAAGAACGCCACTGACTCCGTGGCTGCTGGCTACTGTCGTTGCTGTCAGAGCTGCCAGATAATCTCAAGGGGTCGTTTACCATATATTGTTTAATGTGCTATTTGCGAGTCAGGTCGAACACCACCTTGAACGAGCCTCCGAAGTTCAGTGAGCTATCATTAAGTCCCATGCCGGGTACATACCAAGGTTTGCCTATCTCCGAATTCTTCTGCGATACACGAAGCTTGAGCCTCAAATCCCACCCTACGCTGATGAAGCGCCACAGGCGTGTTTCCAATCCGAATACAGCCTCTGCCCAATGGGTGTTGCCACTAAGGTCGTGCTGCACAAATGGTTGCTCTGTTTTCCACACAGGGTCGGCTAGGGGCACGGGTGAATCAAGGTCGTACTCGTAGGCCGAGAAACCATAGCGCAAGCCTCCGAACAGGCGGTTTCCTTCGTGTTTCTTGATGAAATTGTAGTCCATACCGATGCGGAAATAGGGCGCCTTGATTTCACATCGGTTGTCTAGTTCGCTGCCCTCATGGTCGGCTTGTCCGTAGCCAAGTTCAACTATGGGGAAGTACTTATCGTATAGGTTCAGTCGGGCAAATGCCTCCATCTGCATCCAGTCGCTTCCCAGGATATGCATTGTCGTACCCGCAAGGTCAACACCCACGGCCACTCCGTCAAGTAAATGACGCTGGGCATATTGCTGCGCCCTTGCACCTCCGACAAACAAAGAGAGCATAGCTGCCATCACAAACAATCTAATCCGACCAACCTTATACATGTACATGAACATTTTGCCTATTCGGTAAAGAAGTATATCTGGAAGTTCTCTAAACCATCGTAGTTAATATAAGGGTTGACAACGATGATTGTGTCAATAAGCTGATGGGTACTCTCCACGGACAGCACCTCATGGAACATGTGTATCGAACACGATGGGTCGTCGAAATGTAGTGTGTTGTTCTTGGCCATCCTTACGGTGTCAAATGCCGATACGCCTTCCGCATCGGTGAACTTGAACACAAGTGTGTCAACATCGGCATAGAAGCTCACAGGTAGCGATACACTGCTCTTGTTGATCAGTCTGTTCACCAATATAGTGTCCATGCCTGCCACGGAGACTGTTAGGCTATCACCAATAGACACTGCCGCTCCACCCAGCAGGTTTCCACTCTCATCGCGGGTTGAGGAATAGAAGCCATAGACGCTCTCCACCGTGTTGTTCAGCGGACAGCTCACCGATTCGCACGATGACATGAGTGTTGCCAGCGCGATAAGCAATAATATGACAGGAGTAATCCTCACAGCTCTTTCTCTATTTGATAGTTGTTTCTCAGATTGGAATTACGGCTGATGAGTTCACCAAGAAAACCTGCCACAAACAGCTGGGTGCCAAGAATCATCATTGTCAAGGCTATGAAGAAATATGGTGAGTCGGTAACCAGGCGATAAGGCAAGCCAGCCGACATAGCGTAGAGCTTACCGAAGCCCACAATCAGTACGGCAATAAATCCCAGGATGAACATCAGCGACCCCAGCAATCCGAACACATGCATCGGTTTAAGTCCGAAACGGCTTAGGAACCACAATGACAGCAGGTCGAGATAGCCATTGACAAACCGGTCAAGGCCGAACTTGGTGCTACCATACTTGCGTGCCTGATGGTGAACCACCTTCTCGCCAATCTTAGTGAAGCCAGCTTCTTTGGCAAGGTAGGGGATGTAGCGGTGCATCTCGCCATAAACCTCAATATTCTTCACTACATCGCGACGATAGGCCTTCAATCCGCAGTTGAAGTCATGCAGGTTCTTAATACCGCTCACCTTGCGGGCTGTCGCATTAAAGAGTTTGGTAGGTATAGTCTTGGACAATGGGTCGTAGCGCTTCTGCTTGTATCCGCTCACAAGGTCGTAGCCGTCTTCAACAATCATGCGTCGCAGCTCTGGAATCTCATCGGGTGAGTCCTGCAAGTCGGCATCCATGGTGATTACCACATCTCCCTCAGCTCTTCTGAAACCACAGAACAAAGCGGGACTCTTGCCGTAGTTGCGGCGGAACTTGATGCCCTTCACCTCGCTGAACCTTGCCGCAAGGTCTTCAATCACCTGCCACGAACCGTCGGTGGAGCCATCATTCACGAAGATTATCTCATAGCTGAAGCCGTTCTCCTCCATCACTCGCTGTATCCATGCATGCAGCTCGGGCAGTGACTCTGCTTCATTGTACAAAGGTACTATTACGGATATATCCATTGGTAGTATAGTGAAATAAAGAAAGGTATAGAAACAGAAAAGCCTCCCGAAGGAGGCTTTTTGCGGTGCGTACGGGACTCGAACCCGTGACCCCATGCGTGACAGGCATGTATTCTAACCAAGCTGAACTAACGCACCAAATAGTGAGCGGCAAACGAGACTCGAACTCGCGACCCCGACCTTGGCAAGGTCGTGCTCTACCAACTGAGCTATTGCCGCAAAATGTTTTATATGCGACACTGGCCTCGTCTTAACATCATTTCTGTATTCTGCTATTGACTTCTACCAGTCTTGCCGCTGTGGGCGGAGATGGATTCGAACCACCGAAGGTAACAACCAGCAGATTTACAGTCTGCCCCATTTGGCCACTCTGGTATCCGCCCAATGTTTCTATAATGTCAAAGATGTGACTCCTATAGGATTCTAACCTATAACCTTCTGATCCGTAGTCAGATGCTCTATACAGTTGAGCTAAGGAGCCAGATGTGGGCGCTGAGGGATTCGAACCCCCGACCCTCTGCTTGTAAGGCAGACGCTCTGAACCAGCTGAGCTAAGCGCCCTTCGAGTGAAATTTTTTGTGATTGTCGTTACAATCATATTTCCTTCTCGAAAGCGGGTGCAAAGATATGGACTTTTGAAATACCGTGCAAACATTTCCCAAACTTTTTGCAAAATAATTGTTGTTTTTTTTCTGATGTATTACCTTTGCGACATCAAAAGACCCTATGATTAATGGATAAAAGAGTATCAGAAGTAATTGACCTATTGCGTTTTCCGCTGATGTTCGGAGTGGTTTTGGTGCATTGTGTACCAGTTGGCGTGTTGGGAACCGCTTTAACGAGCATTTTGGGTCAAACTTGTGTTCCAACCTTCTTTGTCATATCAGGCTATCTTTATTTCAATGGGCTGACAGGTGACTGGTCTTGGAGCGTATTCGCCTCGAAGCTTCGGAAACGCGTATCGACTCTTCTTATACCTTATATAATATGGAATATAGTGTTGGCATTATTTATTTGCCGAAGCGCCATATTACATTTTGACCTTGATGGGTTGTATGGGTTCTTTTCCGAAAGAGGGTTGTTGAGTGTGCCTCTTGCCTATTGGCACATATCCTCACCTGTGTGGTGGCATGCTTTGTCTGATGCAGCTCCTTCTGAGTTCGTAGCATGGTGGCAGCCTCTGCACATTCCGCTATGGTATATACGCGACTTGATGGTGCTTTGCGTGTGTTCACCATTTGTCTATGCTCTGGTGCGAGGCAGGCATGGGAGATTTGTGATGGGAGTGATGGCTCTGCTGCTTGTAGCTACAGGGGGCTGGTTCCCTCTCCGCAGCCTTTTTTTCTTTAGCTATGGTGCCTTTCTTCGCATCCATGCCCTTAGCCCTGTTCCCAGCAAGCGAAGTCTTCATGTGCTTAGTGCTACAGCTTTGCCGTTGTTCATTGCGGCTCTTGTTAGTACTCACCTGAATTCCGAGTTGCAGACGCTATTCCTGCCAGCTTTCTTGCTGAATATGCCAGCATTGTGGTTCGGGGTGGCGGACAGACTTGTTGAACATCGTCATATCCATGCAGTACCTGTGCTGACACAGTCGTGCTTCCTTATTCTTGTGTTGCACTTCCGCCCCACCCTAGCCTACTCCGACCAGCTGTCGCACCTGCTGCTGTCATTCCTCCCAGCCTCTGGTTTGCACGACACGCTGTGCTATCTCCTCTCACCGTGCATAGCCGTGGCCGTATGCGTCATAATCTACATGGCTATGCACCGGCTTATGCCACGTACCTTGGCATTCCTGACTGGAGGTCATGCATAAACAAATTGTTACCAATCCTGTAATCTGCCATGGATTATTATGAAGCAATTCGCGAACGTCATTCCGTACGCAAGTATTTAGACCGCCCCATCGAGGCAGAGAAAATAGAGAAAATACAACAGCTGATTGACGAGTGCAACCGTGACAGCGGGCTACACATCCAGCTAGTGACCAACGAACCCCTAGCTTTCTCCACTGGTCTATTCAAATATGGTGCATTCTCAGGTGTCAGGAACTATCTGGCTTTTGTAGCACCCAAGAAAGGGTCTCATAAAGAAGCCATAGGATATTATGGCCAGAAGATTGTGCTGCTGATGCAGATGCTTGGACTCAACAGCTGCTGGGTTGCATTAACCTTCAAGAACATCAAGAACGCCTATAAGTTACGTGAAGGTGAGGAACTGAAACTGGTTGTGGCCTGTGGATATGGTACTACCAACGGAGTTCAGCATCCTCAGAAGAAGGGACTAGAGGACCTGTATCGCGACGAGCGCACACAGAGAGGGTTGACTTTACCGGATTGGTTTCTTCGCGGCATGGAGGCAGCTATGCTGGCACCAACGTCCTTAAATCAGCAGAAATTCCTTTTCACACTGCATGACGGCATCCCATCCTCTAACAACTCCACAGTTATATACAAGGTGAGTGCCAAAGCCAAATTCGACCTATTCGGTTATGCTCCCTACGATTTGGGCATCGTGAAATGCAACTTTGAGTTGGCAGCTGGCAAAGAACACTTTGAATGGGTATAAGCAATCATCAATTGAGCTTTACAACGCCTCACTCATAATGTCTGATTCTTACATCGATACCACTGTCCTTGAGCTGTGATAGTATTTCTCTGACATCCGTCTGTCCATAGTGATATGGGAACAGCACCTTGGGTTTAACAGTCTTGGCGGCCTTGACCAGTTGTTCTGTCGTCATTGTGTAAGGCTGGTTGCAAGGCATAAAAGCGATGTCGATGTCCTTAATGTCCTGCATCTCAGGAATGTCCTCCGTATCACCAGCGATGTATATTCGCAGCCCGTCGATGGTCAGGATATATCCGTTGTCTCTACCCTTCGGATGGAACTGAGTACGTCCCTCAGATGTATTATAGGCAGGCACAGCCTCAACCTCAATGTCACCCACCGTGGCACTTTGATTATTGTACAATACGGCACATGGACCATACATATCTGCACACCGCTTATTCATTATTAGTTGTGTCTCATCATCAGTCAGCAATTTGATGGCTTCCTTGTCAAAATGGTCACCGTGCTCATGTGTCACGAGGATATAGTCGGCCTTAGGCATCGCACTATAGTCAATTATCTTGTTGCCGAGTCTCGTTACAGGGTCAATCTCAATCTCCATTCCATCATACTCGATGCGAATGCTGGCGTGAACTAACGCATGGAACTTCACCGTCTTTCCGCTCTTGGTCTTGAATACATCCACCTCATAGATTTCAGTTGTCACAGGCATCTGGGCTTCTTTCCAAGCAAGGATACCACCCTCCAGGTTCACCACCTTATAACCTTCCGCAGCCAATCTTCCTGCTGCGCTGGCCGAGCGTCGTCCGCTTCTGCAATACACGGCAATCGTCCTGTCGGCAGGCAGCGTCTCTTTCGCCTTCTGAATGAAATCGCTTTGTGCCTGGTCAATGTGCAAGGCGCCCTCAATGTGTCCTTCCCCGAACTCATCAGCCGTGCGCACATCCAGAATCACGACATTTGGATCATTCATTAACTCTGCAAAACCCCTAACGTCCGTGTTATCATAATTTGACTGGCCGCAGGCAATTGTCAGCCCAAATGTTGCCAACAAAGAAGTAAACATCTTTTTCATCATTATCCTATTTATTTGTTTGTTTCATATTCTGTCATTCTGTCCTCAATAGCCTTTGTTTCATTTAGTATCATCCGCTTCTAGAAAAGCTCGAGAGTATAAGCCCGCTCTACGCTCTGCCTATGTTACGCTCTTGCCCATCTTTTTTCAGTTCTCCAAGACTGCGCTTGAGGCAAGACAGCCTGATATAGTAGCTGTTTCATCGGGTCATCATACTATTATATCGGGTCTGAAGAAGCTATTATCGGGCCACCGTTCTGCGATTTCTTAAATGCTTCTATCTCTTTGGTGATGTTTCTGGTGTGCTCACACAACATAAATTCACGGAAAGTTTCAAGTGACTCTTGTTCACGAGAATCTACAAGAGCCTGAATGTATTCAGCCTTGTCCTCCTTAACGATTTTCACAGGTACTAATCCGAACTCATATTGCAGATGATTCATCACCAACCGCGACATACGTTTCTTCAGTTATTCTTTCATTTGCATCTAAACAATCTCACTAAATTGTTTGTTTTGATGTCTTTGTCTATAATGGATTATATCATTGTTATTGGTCACAAAGATAGTGTATTATCTCAGAACATATGCAAATAAAGCACAATCATCAATCAATGAAATCATTAAACTGCATTTTTCTCTCTTTTGAACTCTATTCCATATTCAAGCCACAACCTTGTAGCGGCACTCTGGCACAAAATCATACTGCTCCTTATGCTGGGGAGGTAAACTATGCTAAACCGTATGTGAAAACAGCAGATTATAGTGAATAAATATACTCTTCAGGTGAAAGAAATTGACAAAAGAGGGGGCGAAAATGGTGATGTGAGCAGGTAGCTGGTAACATATCAGCACGTTAGGAGTGAAACGTCGGCAGAAGAGACTTCGTTCCTCAGCAGAAGAGGGATAAAATCTCAGCAGATAACAGGTGCTGTCTCGGCAGGTTACTTTATTAACATCAGCAGAGGTATATTGCGTATGCATACAAAAAAGTCCCATGCTGAGGTAACATGGGACTATTACATGAGGAATGAGGTGTTATAATGTGATTAAGCTGGACTTCACATCTGGTGCAAGCATAATGGGATGAACAGCCCATGAAAGACTGTGAATAAATATCCCAAGGTTATGCAATTTAGTATTCATTTTACGATTGTGCGAAATTGATGGTTTTACCGTCTTGAAGTTGTATTTGCGTGTTGGTAATGCAAAGATATACTGACAAGCATACATTTGCAATACCGCATACAATTTAATTCCCAAACAAATACTTTCACTGAACCATCACCTTGCGAGTGGTGCCATCGCTCATCAGCAGTATGTTGATACCCTTGGCTGGCTTGCTGATGCGGCGACCCTGCATATCGAAGCGGCCTACGACAGTAACTTCGGCGCTGCGCTCAGCTTCGATAGCTATCACAGGTGTAGTATCCATACCTGTCTGGAAGGTCTGCTGCTCACCATAGAATGTCTCACCCTCCGAGGTGGTCATGAAGGCAACGTAGCTATAAGAGCTTTCATAGTCGAGATCCTTGAGCGAGGCAGTCATCACCTGCCCCTTAGCCTCAACAGTCATGGCGTCGGCTGGTATCTCAGCCTCCGATATGCGGCGAGACTCAATGTCGGCTTTCACGCCTGCCACGGTCTTCCAGTACTTGAAGCCCTGAACGGTCACGTTGTCCGTGCCTCTGAGGGCATAGCCCTTCACCAGTGCGGTGTTGCCCTCCACCTGTATCTTGGAATACGTATGCACCGTAGGCTCGAAGTAGCTGGTGTTTGATGGGTCGAGTCCTACCCAGCTACCATAATAGTACGTACCACTATTCGACAAGTAGTAAGGTCTAAACTTCCAAAGCTTCTCTGCATTAAGATTCCTGATGTAGCCCTCCATCATCCCTTCGTAGAGATAAGCACCACCTGTATTAGATGCAAAATCACTAGTCCAGTCTGTGCGTCTCCACTCGAAACCAACGTTTACCTCTTCATCATATACATTCGTCTCAGCAGCAATTATAACGTTGCCTACAGATATAACTTTAGGTTGAAGCGTTTTCATTGTTATACCATCAGTCCATAGACTAACCTCCTTGCTGTATTCTTTTGACTCTGTGCCATTGCTAACCTTTACAATATATTTGATTTGATTTCCAGTACTAGGATTAAGTCCAGAAAGTATTATATTATCACCATTGGAAGCAATCGGATATGTCTCATTACCAATAACAAATCTCTCTTCAACAACATTAGCATCACCCTTTGAATAAGAACCGCTGACAGTAATGGACGATGCTGTCTTATCTATTAAAGTAATGGATTGATTAAAAGTAGCTGTTGAAAAACTGGCCTGCAATTTCATTGAAACACGTCCACTTGATACTTTAATAACATCGGTAGAGCTATAACTCGAACCAGGCATCAGTCCAGAAACAGTCAGGACCCGGCCTTCCAACTTTGAGTTTTGCGGTACTGCTGTATACACCAAGTCATCATAATAATTACCAATATTAAAAGTAACTGTCATCTGGGTAATTTTTGAAACTGTTACTATTGGTTTTTGCAATTTGGTTTCCGTGCCAAGCTGATATGGAACAAGACCTGCATTCCACAATGTTATCAATGACACAGTTCCCCTATTAACATATAACTTCGCAGTCGCTGGGAATGTTGGGTATGATGTAGTATGTGAGATGGAAGTGATGTTGTTGGGTAAAATAATGGATGCCAAATCACTGCACCCTTCAAACGCACTGCCGCCGATAACGGTCACGCTCTCAGGAATGGATATATATGTTAGGCCGACACAACCATTAAATGCGCCCAAGCCAATGCCTGTCACGCCATTGGGTATAATGGTATTCTTGCATCCTAAAAGTAATAATTTAGAGTTTGTTTCTATGATTGCATTACACCCGTTACGGGAATCATACATAGTATTTCCATCCTCAACGACTATAGATGCAAGGCCGCTGCAACCATTAAATGCGCCCCAGCCAATGCTGGTCACGCTCTCAGGAATGGTAATTGAAGTCAGGCCGCTGCAGTCCCAGAAAGCATTATTGCCAATACTTGTCACGCTCTCAGGAATGGAAATTGAGGTCAGGCTGCTGCAGTTCCAGAATGCATATTCACCGATGCTGATTACCCCCACTGGGATGTTGACTGAAGTCAGACCGCTGCATCCATGAAATGCATAAGAACTTATGCTAGTCACACCCGCTGGAATGTTAAATGAAGTCAGGCCGCTACAATTTGAAAATGCATGACCGCCGATACTGGTCACGCCATCTGGAATTGATATAGAGGTTAGGCCAGAGCAATACAAAAACGCATACTGACCTATGGTTGTAACCTGATAGCTAATATCATTATATATTACCTCGCTGGGAATAACAAGACTGCCTGAAACATAGTTTTTGTTGGAATATGAATAATAATATAAACATGAAACTTCGGCAGTTTGACTTGTTTCATCTAAATTATAATATAAATCACCGATCTTCACAGAGCTATATATCTGTGATGCTGGCACTATGCTAAGCAACATGGCCAAAAAATGTTTGTAAATGTGTTTCATGTGTAATTATTTTAAAATACGTGAGCCTATCACTACGGAGCGACATCGGATTAAGGTGGGTTCTATTAATTCCCACCGATTATGATTAATATATATGACTAACATCGTTTTGTCCTCTTTTCGCTCCTTTTTGGCGCATAATGTCAGCTTCTTCGGTCATATAGCCCGCTATGTTCCCTCATCAGCTGCCATTCTGCACACAAAAAATAGCTTCAAATAGGACAAAGCGAATTAATAGAACCCACCTTAATAATTATTGGCTTAATCTCGATTTAGAGAAACGTAACCTAGTCATGCTCATCCTGCGCTACTTAGGATGATGTTACTGTCAAGTTTTGCAGATATGGGAATAATGATTAGAGGTTAATAAATATTAGATAAGTAAATGTTACTGCGCTGCAAAAATAATGAATTATAGTGATTACAGGCTTCCTTGGAAGGTCAATAATTTATATAAAGGAACCTAAATTGGACTAAAATCGAGACTTAAATTAAACTTGACTGAAGATTTATTTCATAAGTAGGTAATCAAAATTAAGCTACATGATGCAAGTACTGAATAGACAATCCCTTTCCGATATCTGCCAACGCTCTGTTGGTAGCATAGAAGAGGCTGTCCGTACTAGCGTAGTCTTGTGGTCTGATCCATTTGCCCTT
>JAFZQR010000077.1 GCA_017620295.1 Bacteroidaceae bacterium | reverse complement strand
TAGGTTGTTATTACGGCGCATCTGCGCTGCCGAAAGGTTGAGGAACCGCCGTATGCGGAACCGCTTGTACGGTGGTGTGAGAGGACAAGTGAACACGAAAAGAGGTGAACACCTCTGATTAGTGTTCACCTCCTACTCGATAGTTCTTTACAACGAATTACACAAATTATTCGAATTGTTGAGAAGTCTCATAGACAGATGTTTATGGGATTTGTCCAATTCGTCTAATTAGTTGTGAAAAAGGTTGATTTTGTATTTTGACACAGCCTCTTTTTATTGCGTACAATTCCTTTACCAACAACGGTCTAAAAAGCCTATTTCAGGAGTGCAGCCATTTGAAGTTGCACTTCATGGGCTTTTTCGCCTGCTATTTCCGCGAACCTCTCAGAGCTGTCAGCATAGATGATGGCACGTGAGCTGTTCACAATAAGACCACACTGTTCGTTCATGCCGTAGCGACAAACCTCTTCAAGCGAACCGCCCTGAGCTCCAATGCCAGGAACAAGGAGGAAATGAGCAGGTGCAACACGGCGAATATCTTCAAACATACGTCCTTGGGTGGCACCTACGACATACATCAACTGATTATGTGACCCTTCCACCCATTCCTGACTGCGTCTGATGACCCTTTCAAAGAGACGTTCACCATCGGCTTGCATAAACTGGAAATCTCCGCTGCCTTTATTGCTTGTTAATGCGAGCAATATCACCCACTTGCCGTCATATCCAAGGAATGGAGTAACGCTGTCCTCACCCATATATGGGGCAACAGTCACAGCATCGACATCCATCTCTTCGAAGAACGTGCGGGCATAGAGCTTTGAAGTGTTACCAATGTCGCCTCGCTTAGCATCTGCGATAATAAACTGGTCAGGATAGTTCTCGCGTATGTATTTCACAGTCCGCTCAAAAGCTATCCACCCCTTCACACCGTGAGCCTCATAGAAAGCCAGATTAGGCTTATAGGCAATGCAATACGGAGCTGTTGCATCTATTATAGCTTTGTTGAACTCGAAGATGGCATCGAAACCCTCCTCACGTTCAGCTCTTTCCACCAGATGCTGAGGCAGCTTGCGCACATCTGTGTCAAGCCCCACACACAGGAAGCTCTGCTTCCGCTTGATATTCTCAAATAGTTGTTCGCGTGTCATATTATAGATCCGTTATAATGCGCTTTCTTTCAGTCTCTCTGCATTCTCAGCCACGATGAGGCGGTCGATACATTCCTGAATGTCTCCGTCCATAAAGGCTGCAAGATTATATATGGTATAGCCAATACGATGGTCGGTGATGCGACCCTGAGGATAGTTGTAGGTACGTATCTTGGCAGAGCGGTCGCCTGTAGATACCATTGTCTTGCGACGACTGGCAATGTCGTCAATATACTTCTGATGTTCCTTATCGTAGATGAAGGTGCGCAGACGAGCCAAGGCTCGCTCCTTGTTCTTAGGCTGGTCGCGAGTCTCGGTACACTCCACAAGTATCTCTTCCGTCTCACCTGTTATAGGATTGGTCCACATATATCGGGCACGAACACCCGATTCCACCTTGTTCACATTCTGACCACCTGCGCCTGAACTGCGGAAGGTGTCCCATTTGATAGCACCTTCGTTGATCTCCACATCGAACTCTTCAGCCTCTGGCAGAACAGCTACCGTAGCAGCAGAAGTGTGCACACGCCCCTGGGTCTCTGTCGCAGGCACTCGCTGCACACGGTGCACACCACTCTCATATTTCAACGTGCCATAAACCTTCTCACCTGTAACAGAGAAGATAATCTCCTTGTAGCCTCCAGCAGCCCCCTCGGTGAAACTCGACACAGCCACCCTCCAGCCTTTCGTCTCGCAGTATTTTGTGTACATCCTGAACAGGTCGCCTGCAAACAGCGCCGCCTCGTCACCACCAGTGCCGCCACGTATCTCCATGATGACATTCTTGTCATCCTCTGGATCAGCTGGTACCAGCAGCAGTTTGATATCCTCCTCTAGCTGAGGTACACGTTCTTGAGCCTCGTTCAGCTCTTCGCGTGCCATCTCCTTCATTTCCGGATCTTCCTCGGCTGCAATCATCTCCTTTGCATCTTCTATGGTCTGCAAGGCCTGTATGTAGTCCTTGCGTTTTTTCACTATCGCACCAAGATCCTTGTACTCTTTAGTCAGCTTCACATAACGACGCTGGTCAGCTATCACAGAGGGGTCTGTTATGAGAGTACCCACTTCCTCATATCTGCTAACCAAGCCCTCAAGTCGCTCCAGCAATTGATTGTTCTCTATCGCCATTGATAACTCTTTTCTTATAACAACAATGATTAATCGTGCTGCAAAGATACACTCTTTCCAGCAGAAGAGCGTTAAGAAAATGTAAATTATGGCTTGAAAGATATTATTATGTGTAACACTGTTTGCCCATTTGTTTATTTTTGCAAAAAAATATGACACAGAAATGAAGCACCTTTACCTAATCCTCACCATGATGACCTTATTGGTCACTTCCACATTTGCACAAATCAGTACAGAAGGCTACAAACTTGTGTACTCATCCGAAACTCCAGGAACCGCAGCCTCCAAACTAACCTTATCAGAGGATGAGCTGGCACACTGCACAGGTGATTTCTCTTCATTAGAAAACATGGAGCGGAATTGGGAGTATTGCAACAAGGCTTCTTCTGACTGGAACAAACGTATGGGTAGCACCGACGAGGAACGCGCCTTGGTTCATAAGACCGAGAGTGGGCATCTGCGCCTGCTGGCTAAGACAACCGACGGCACTGCAAACGGCTTTATTACAGGCGGTGTACGTATGAGGACGGGTTACAAGTACGGCATCTTTGAAATCAAAGCCAAATGCAACCCTCATGCATCCAATTTCCCCGCTATATGGATGATGCCGGTAGTCAACGACGGCTGGCCTCTATGCGGCGAGATTGACATCATGGAGATGGTGGGCAATAGCAGTACAGCCCACAGCACAGTACACGTAGCGGCCCGCTATCCCAATGCAGCCAATGGACACTCCGTAGGTAAGTCATATTCGTGGACCAATAATATTAATACTTCTGCTGGCTATCATATTTACTCTCTCTATTGGGATAAGCTGTCGCTCATCTTCTACTGTGATGGCATACAGGTGTTCCGCTACAACAAAGACACGTCGCTTGACTTGGATGCCAACCCTGACTATGAGAAATTCCAATTCCCCTACAACAAGGAGTTCGAGCTTATTCTAAACCAGTCGCTTGGCAAGAACTCGGGATGGGGTTCAGAGAATCCTGACCCGTCGTTCACATACGAGATGGATGTGGAGTATGTACGTATCTGGCAGGCACCAGAGACTTATGACATCGACAAGTATTATCTTTTGAGAAACTACTCTGACAACACCCGCTATATGACTGTAAGTGAGGACAACACTCTCACTACAGCTGAAGTCACATCTCCCAGCCAGCTCACTACCGACATGGCGTTTGGTGTTGCTCCCGCAGATGTTCATGGAAAATGCTACCTTGTGTCTTTGTCAGGACTGCCGATAGCTTCAATGCCAGACATCAACAAGGCTGTGCCATTGGCAACAGAGCCGTGCTACTTCTACATGCTGAAGGATGAAGCTAAAGGTGTTTGCTTTGACTATGCCAAAGACACAGCGCCCATCACATACGGAGATGGTAGTCGTGCGCTGACCCTGAACACCAAGAAAAACAATATTGTTTCTATATCTGGCAATTCAAAGGATGCTGCTTGGTGGATTATGGAGGATGCCACAGACCTTATCACAGGTATTCAGGCACCAGCCACAAGCTATGCAGCAAACGGTGCAGTTCGCAAATTTATATATGGTGGAAGACTGCTCATCCAAAGAGGAGACAAGACATACACTATAGACGGACGACTGACAAATCCTTAGGCAATAACCGTATCACAATGGCATACGAATTCATTTGATGCGACGAACGAACCTGTTCACACTTGTGAATATCTAAATTCACAAGTGTGAACAGCTAAATTCACAAGAGTGAATATCTAAATTCACAAGTGTGAACAGATTCGTTCAACGGCACAAATGACTTTATATGACAGCATGGACAACTTCATTCGACATAACAAACCAAACCAACCTATAACAACTAACCTATAAACGAACTGACTTATGAAGAAACTTGTACTCTTAGCAGCACTGGCATTCTCAGCCAATGCAATGGCCCAAGAAACACTCACAGACATAACCCCGGCAGCTTACGACTGGGCCAACCAGCCTGTGGGTACCAAGATGGTTATCAAGCACTATGACAAGTCCTGGAACACTCCTTTCACATTTTCCTACACTCTAGGTGGCAGCGAATACCTTGAGAATGGAGGCTGCATTTCGGCCAATAACACAGAAGACGTTGAGGCACTAATGAACGGTACAGCCGTAGTTGATCTTGGCGAAGGAATAGGCAAGGTCATGTGTATCAACGGAGCTGAGTCCAAGGCACAGGAAGTGTTGGGCTTTACTACCGAGGCTGCCTTGAACAGCATGATGCAGATTAACATCTTCAC
Source organism: Bacteroidaceae bacterium (assembly GCA_017620295.1). Classification (GTDB taxonomy): domain Bacteria; phylum Bacteroidota; class Bacteroidia; order Bacteroidales; family Bacteroidaceae; genus Physcousia. Next base: position 113,617 of record JAFZQR010000077.1, on the reverse strand, counting down.
CAATCCCGACAACACCCCGCGCCAGCAATGGATACGTTGCAGGATTGTGCTTAACATTTTCACCGACACCCTCTCCACCACCGATGGCATCATTGCGAATATGTACTTCATGGACGCCGACAACAACAACAAACATGCTGGCTTGTCTGAAAATAAAATCAGCTCTGCAATGTTCGCTGAATATGACGAAGAGGGGGATCCTGTTCTTGATGACAACGAGGATTACATCTACGACAAGAACCGCTGGATGACATTTGAGATCGACTTCTATATGATGGACAAGTTCAAGGGGGATACCTACGAAGGACGCACATCTCAAGATATGCCTGCAAAATGGAAGATGTATATGCCAGGAGCAATCAAGAAAGCCACCGTCTTCATCAAGGAGCTGAAGTTCTTCACACTTGACGGCTACACAGATGACAAGGACACTGCCAACTGGCCTGCATACGCCAATGCGCCTCATATCACATTCGGTCCATGCCCGGAAGCTCCCAGTGGCATCAGCACAACAAGCACAGGCCTCCGCACAGCTGACAATGCCATCTACAACATTGCCGGACAGCGTGTTGACCAGGTCGGTCGCGGTGTGTATATCGTCAACGGTAAGAAAGTCGTTAAGTAACCTACTCTAGTTTCGCATGTTGGGAGTTAAAGCTTTAACTCCCAACATGCGAAACTTGCTAAAGTCAAGTAACCTATATATAATAAGGTATTTTAAAGCAAACCAACGATGAGAAAGCTCCTTGGTATTGCCTTGGTGGGAGTGATGTTCAGCATGCAGGCCTGTGATGACGAGGACAGCCTTATCGTCCTGCCAGAGCTGACATTCGACCCAATGCTGGTAACATCTACTGGCGGGCAAAGTTACATCCTGGAGGAGGAAGCAGTATATGACACTGCCTATACCAACACCTACGAGAAGAGAGATACTACCTTCGAGATGAATGCCGATGGCACATTTGTTTTGGATGCAGATGGAAAGAAGGTTCCTGTGATAGGCTCTGACGGAAACTATATCATCAAAGTAGAAAACATAACCTTCCTTACAGGCAAGACTGGTGTTTTCCATAAGATGAAGCTCATCAAATTAGAGTCAAAAGCCGACACTTTCATCATTCACATCAAGAGCAATGCCAAGTGGCTTGCGCCGCAATATTCTCCAAAGAAGGCACAATGGTTCTTCAACTACAACTTGCGCACCGACGGCAACTCTCTAATGGGTGGTGGTGACAGCTATTTCTACTTCCGGACCATACGCAACAAGAACAAGACACGCGTAGAGCCTGTTCCGCAGTACATCTTCACATCCGACAGCTCTGTGATGTATCAGCTTAACTTCGGACAGGCAGGAGAGAGAGACTGACATTATCCTCCACACAACATCTGTAACTATGAATCAATTTAGACAACGTATATCTCTATTGATATGCAGCCTCCTGATTACGGTTGCAACTTTGGCTCAGCACACAGTGCAAGGTGTGGTTCTGTTGGACGACAATGAGCCTGCAATAGGAGCTACGATCATAGAGAAAGGAAATCCGTCGAATGGTACTCGAACAAATATCGACGGAGAATTCACTCTGACAGTTCCTCAAAAGAATGCACATCTCAGCGTTTCATACATCGGGTTTCAATCGCAAGATGTTGCTATAGGTGGAAAGACCCATCTCACCATAGTGCTTGTGGAGGACTCCAAGGTTATTGAGGAGATAGTCATTGTTGGTTTTGGCACTCAGAAGAAGATAAATGCTACTGGTGCCGTCAAGACCATTGACGACGCATCGCTCAAGGACCGCCCGACATCCAATGCCGTGGAGTCGCTACAGGGCGTGGTTGCCGGCTTGAACATCTCAAGCGATGCCGGTGGTGCACCCGGCTCATCCAAGAACATCAATATCCGTGGTGTGGGTAATTTGGGCGATGGCTCCAACTCATCCCCACTGATCCTCATTGATGGCATGGAGGGTGACATCAGTACGCTGAATCCTGACGACATCGAGAACGTGTCTGTGCTAAAGGATGCTGCATCGGCTTCCATCTACGGTTCACGTGCTCCCTTTGGCGTCATTCTGATTACCACCAAGAATGGCTCTGGCGCACAGAAGCGTCCTCTCTCTATCAACTATGCAGGCAACGTAAGGTTCCAGCAACCAGTGTCTGTGCCAAACATGGTAGATGGACTGACATACGCCTATATGCTGAACGATGCCTATCAGAACTCAGGAGAGAAGGCACCTTTCACAACAGACCACTTGGGGAAAATCAGCGATTTCGTGACAGGTAAGTCCAACCTCAGCATGGGCTATTATGAGAACCTGGACACATGGTATAAGAACCAAGCTGGCTATGGCAACACCAACTGGTATGACGTTTATGTCAAGGACTATACTGTGTCCAACGAACATAACCTGAGCGTTAGCGGAAGCACCAACACCATTGATTATCGCGTGTCAGGCAACTACATGTCGCAGACAGGTCTGTTCAACTACGCTGACGAGCTTTACCAGCGCTTCAACATAGCGGGGAAGATCAATGCACGCATCAATCAATACCTGACTTTAGGGTGGAGTACACGTTTCGCAGCTGATGACAATGAGAAACCATCCGTAATGGATGACCTCTTCTTCCATAATTTGGGTCGTACATCACCCGTTATTCCACTGGTTAATCCCTACAATGGTGAATACCATGAGGATTCAATGATGCAACCGATACTGGAAGGTGGTCGCATTGACTCCAAGACCAACAAACTCTACAACCAGCTCAACGTCATCATTGAACCAATCAAGAATTGGAAACTCCATGCCGAAATCAACAGCCGCTTAGAGCGTAACCCCTATACACGCTCCTTCAACCCGATGACCTACCACATGCCGTCTGGTAAGGAAGAGTATCTGACGGCCTTCCGCGACATCACAGCCAACGAGCATAACATCAACGCTAGCACAGGAGTGTTCAGCGTCAGTCCTGCCGCTGGTGAGACCTATCGTGAAAAGGCTACAGCCAAGGTAAATTACTTTGAGACAAACCTCTACACCGACTACAATTGGAAATTGGACTCTGGGCATGAGTTTACGTTCTTGTTGGGTGAACAGAGCGAGTATTACAAGATTGAAACTGACAGATATGCCGACTATAACTACCCAACCAAGACAGAGGGAACAGTAGATAAGCATATTGAGTCAAACATTCAGGGCGAGTGGTCTTCACTTGGTATCTTCGGACGTGTCAACTATAACTACAAGTACCGCTACCTGGCTGAGGTGAATGTCCGTGCCGACGGTGCCAGCCGTTTCCCAACAGACCAGCGATGGGGCTACTTCCCATCTGTCTCTCTGGGTTGGAACATAACGGAGGAACCGTTCATGGAAAAGATTAAGGATAGTTTCATGGACAACTTGAAGCTGCGTGTATCATACGGAACATTGGGTAATCAGAACACGACATCGTTCTACCCATACTATCAAGCCATGTATGTCAACACTACGTCGCTGGTGTTGGGCGGTCAGCAGCAATCCTCACTACCTGTATATAGCCCATACTCCACATCTCTGACATGGGAGACCATCGTCAACAAGGGCGTAGGCGTGGACTTCACGCTCTTCGGCAATCGTCTGACAGGTTCATTCGACTGGTTTGAACGCACAACCAAGGATATGATAGGTCCTGCCAAGTCACTACCAGCTCTCTATGGAGAGGCGGCACCTAAGACCAACAATGCCGAGTTGCGTACACGCGGCTGGGAGGTGGAAGTCACATGGCGTGACCATATTGGCAAATTCAACTACAGCATAACCGCCAACCTGTCCGACTATAATACAGTAGTAACCAAGTACTATTCACCAACGGGCCAATGCTTTGGTAACAGTGAAGTGATGCGCAACGGCAACTATTGGTATGAAGGCAAGGACTATGGTGAGATTTGGGGTTATCGCGTCATAGGCATAGCTCAAAGCGATGATGAGATGAACGCCTATTTAGACAAGGTTTCACAATCAGCCATCGGTTCCAAATGGGGCGGCGGTGACCTTATGTACGCCGACATAAATGGTGACGGAAAGATAGATGCAGGTAGTGCTACACTAACCGACCACGGTGATATGGTTCGCATAGGTAATTCCACACCACGCTACGCCTATTCGTTCACTTTACAGGGCGATTACAAGTGGTTTGACTTCCGTATATACATGCAGGGCATCGGAAAGCGCGATTTCTTGTTTGAGAACTGTGCTCCATTCTATGGAATAGCTGGAGAGTGGCAGCGTAATTTATACACTGACCACTTAGACTACTATCGCTTTGCTGGTTCCGACCTAGGAGCAAACTTTGATGCATACTATGGTCGCATTCGTATAGACCGAAACAACATCCAGGCTTCTGACCGTTTCTTGCAAAATGCTGCTTACCTGCGTCTGAAGAACGTACAGCTTGGCTTCACCCTGCCTAAAGGCACCGTCTTGGACAAGTATGTCAAAAGCGCACGCTTGTATGTCTCTGGAGAGAACCTGCTCACCTTTACCAAGCTACGTATCTTCGACCCAGAGGGTATAGACAATGGAGGCGGTTACGGCGCAGGTAAAGTCTATCCTAACTACCGGACATTCTCTGTAGGACTTAATGCCACATTCTGATTAAAAGGATTGCTATATGAAGACGATATTAGATAAGTGTATGCTGCTTTGCCTTTTGACTTGCGTTTCATGCAGTGATTTCTTGGAGCGTGAGCCAATCTCCTTCAAGAGCGAAGATGCATACTTTCACACAGCAGAGGACTTCAAATTATCTGTAAACGACCTCTACAAATACCTTCCCCAAAATAATGCAATCTGGGGCGGCACCTACACAGAGGATTGTACAAGCGACAACCAATGCAGCTCCAGCTACAGTGCTATATTTCTCAGCAATGGGAACTATAGGACAAAAGCACAGAGCAACAACAACCTGGTATGGAACTTCGACCGTCTGCGCGCCATCAACTTCGCTATTGGCAAGATGGAGAACGCCTTGAGTGAACTTGATGATCAGGTGATGGGTAGTCATTATCTAGGTGAAGCTTACTTCTTCCGGGCATGGGAGTACTTCAGGCTGCTGCGCAAATATGGTGACCTTCCGATTATTACCACGATGATGAACGATGATGAGGCGGCCCTGACAGCACAGAGCAAACGCTATCCACGCAATGAGGTGGCACGTTTCATCATCAGCGACCTGAAGAAAGCCATCAACAAGCTACAAGCAACGGCACCAGAGGCGGGACGCATAAGCAAGGATGCCGCCTACGCACTGCTGTCACGGGTGGCACTATATGAGGGTACATGGGAAAAGTACCATGCAGGCACATGCTTCGTGCCTGGCAACAGCAAATGGCCAGGAGCAACGACATGGCCTTCGTTCACTTTCGAGAGCGGTTCGGCAGAGGCCGAGGTCAATTTCTTCCTTGATGAAGCCATCGAAGCAGCCGATTACGTTGCATCACGTCGTCCACTTGACGCTGACTACCAAGGCATGTTCAACAACTATCTGACCGTGTTCCCCGAAGATGGTGAAGTCATTCTGGCGCGCTATTACATGAAGGGCGTTCTCACCCATAGCTGCTCCGCCTTCCTCAAGAACGGAGGTGGCTGCGGTGCGACACGCTCCCTGGTCAACACGTTCCTGATGGCCAACGGCCAGCCTATTTATTCCGGCAGTAGTGGATATAAGGGAGACAACAAGGACACCTACACGGAGTTCCAAAATCGTGACCCACGTCTGACGGGCAGTGTGCGAGCTGCAGGACGCTACATCACAACAACGTTGGATGCCACCACAGGTAAGAATGTGAATGATACAGCATTCTACAACAAGCCTTTCATCTACAATTCAGGTAATGAGAGATCTACGACAGGTTACGACATCTGCAAGTGGCTTGTGGGGAACTATTCAATCGGCCACTACACTGCAAGTGATCCTGGTGGAGAACAGCGAACACAGTACAACTGTACTACAGCAGTTCCTATCTTCCGGGCAGCAGAGTGCTATCTCAACTATCTGGAAGCCTACTATCTGCGCCATGGCAATCTCGGTGGCAACTGTGACCGCTATTGGAAAGCATTGCGTCAACGCGCCGGTGTGGATACGGATTACTCCAAGACCATAGCTGCCACACAGCTGGACAAGGAGAATGATCTGGCTGTATGGTCGCGCGGGCAAGAAGTGGACAAGACGCTGTATAACATACGTCGTGAACGTCGATGCGAGTTCATTGCTGAAGGTATGCGTTTGGATGACCTGAAACGGTGGCGTGCATTGGATAAGATGCAGAACTATCAACCAGAAGGTTTCCACCTATGGGGTACAGACAACGAAAAGCTCTATACCAACCCAACAAAGGAACTCTCTCCTGATGTAGTCTCACAGAGTGGAGTCTCTGTATATTTGCGTCCACTACAGGTCTCGGCTTCCAGTGCAGCCTACAATGGCTACAACTTCCCCAAGCCTCATTACCTCGACCCTGTACCCATTGCAGAGTTCCAGCTTTGCATTAGTCCTGAAGGTGTGACCGAAACGCCCAACGGAATGAGTATTCTATACCAAAACCCTGGTTGGCCTACCGATGCAGACGGCCCAGCCGACTACACCTACGATTGCGACTAGTTTACAATTACAGACTCAACACAAATAATCCCAAAGAGGCTGTGTCACATCAAAATGATGCATGACACAGCCTCTTGTTTGTTCTTCACAACGAATTACACAAATTATTCGAATTGTTGAGGAGTCTCTTAGACAGATGTTTATGGGATTCGTCCAATTTGTCTAATTCGTTGTGAAAAGGTTGATTATTGTATTCTGTGTAAGTATAGGGAAACCCCCATACCAGTTTAGGTGTTTCCTCTTTATATGGGGAAACGCCCACTGTACCTTTGCAGCATCACAAACACATTACTCGGCGTACTTGTTTTCCTTTTTTGTATGAAGTGATTGATTGTTAGGCGAGACGGCATCCGTGAGGACACCGTCTCGCTGCTAGTTGTAGCCAAAGGGCAATCATCTATTCAATTAATGTTTAAGCATGGCTTAACTTTTTCGTCTTTTTCCCTTGCTCGTATTGAACTAATCGCTAATTTTGCAACGTTAATGTGTACATTATTATATAGCGAAACCATTTTATAACATTTCATTTTACTAACTAATCTTTCAATTCAAATGAAGAAAGTCTTTACATCTATCTTGCTGCTCGCAGCAATGGCGATGCCTTTCTATCTCTCTGCTAGCGGCATGCTCAGCAGTGGCGATGGGGATGGGGTAGTACCCGGTGATAGTGTGGCTTCTGATTCAACTGAGGCTTATGTGCCTGAGTTTGAGTATCAGAAGTACCTCATCTACAACGTTGGTGCTGGCATGTACTGGGGCGCAGGCAACAGTTGGGGTACACAAGCCTCTCTGGTTGCGCATCCTGAGTATGCAAAGCTCGTACCACAGGAGGCTGAGAATATCTATCATCTGGAGTCACAGGTGAACAATGGTGGTACTCAGTACTACTTCAACGGTGACTACATGGACAACGGTTCACCAGTTGCCCTCACAGTTTCCAAACTTGAGAACGGACACTACACTATCGCTGCTGCCGATGGCGGCCTCTATGGTTACGACGGCGCAAGCACTGTTTTGGGCAAGGGCTTGACAACTGCAGCTGGCGCTAACGTAGAGTGGACAATCGTTTCTCTCGCTGATGCCAAGGCCAATCTGGCTAACGCTACTCTGCAGGCTCCTATTGATGCCACATTCCTCATCGAGGATCATGACTTCGGACGCAACAACCGCTATGTCAGCAGCTGGACCATCGAAGCTAGCAACAAAAATCTGTCTGGTGGTAATAATACAAACAACTGTGCGGAGTCTTATCACTCTGTATTCAGCCTAAGTCAGGCACTGGCTGATGCTCCTGCTGGCGTTTATTCACTTACAGCACAGGGCTTCTACCGTCAGGATGGCGAAGATAACGACAATCTGCCTGTCTTCTTTGCCAACGACGTTACAGCCACATTCCCGCTTAAGACTGGTTCTGAGAACAGCATGAGTGATGCTTCTGTATCGTTCAGCGCAGGGAACTACACTATTGAGCCAATCTTTGTGAAGGTGGAAGAGGGTGGAACCCTGACCATCGGTGCAAAGCTGGAAAACAATACAAATCTCTGGTGCATCTGGGACAACTTCGTATTGACATACTACGGTGCAGAGGCTTCTCTGGATGAGGCTAAGTTCGCAGGTCTTGTTGCTCAAGTTAATGAGCTGAAGGCTCAAGCCGAGGAACTGAAGGCCGAGGAGAACGTGAGTGCAGCCACTGTCGCAGCTGTTGAGGCTGCCATTGCTGGTGCAGAGAGCATTGAGGCTACAGAGGAAGCTTACACTGCTGCCATTGCAGCTCTGGACGCTGCCGTTCAGCAGGCTAAGAAGGATGTGGCCAACAAGCCCGCCATCGATGCTATGTATGCAGTACTCGCAAGCACCAATGTATATACAGCAGAGGCTGCTGCCGCTTATAAGGCAGAGGCTGATGGCTACAAGGAGGCATACGAGGCTGGCACACTGACTGCTACTGTAGATAATCCGGCAACTGTACACGGCTGGCATGCTAGCAACAGCTATGACAACCTGCTTCTGTCAGCTTGGACCATTAACGATGTTCAGTGCGATGAGTTTGCAACAGCTCTGTATATCAATACATGGTCAACCGAGGGCGAGAACGACAGCACAGAGTTCAAGGTTCCTTTCTATGAGTATTGGACAGGCGATGATAATTCTCTTGGTGCAACCACAATGACCGCAAAGGTTAATGGACTTGAGAAGGGTATCTATGAAGTTAGCGCATGGGTTCGTGTCCGTGCTAAGAACGGAGTGGCTGCAACAGAAGCTACAGGTATTACCTTATCTGCTAACGGTGGTGCTGCTGTTGACGTAACAGAAGGCGCACAGGTTGGCACAGGTCAGTTCAATATCGCTGAGTACAAGGCTCGTGGCATCGTGGGTGAGGACAGCACTTTGACTATCACATTCACCGTTGCTGCAGATAATAACATCAGCTGGCTCAGCTTCAAGAACGTAACATTCGTTCAGCGCGATGAGACAGAGGTTGCTTACGAGGACGCTCTCGCTTCTATCGAGGATGGTGGTACATACCGCGTATTCGCTCAGGTGGACAGCACCAAGTACTACCTCAACAGCACTGGTTTCCTTGTAACAGACGTTAAGAAGGCTGCTACATTCACCTTCAATGCTGTTAATGCAGACAAAACACTCTATCCAACAGGATGGAACCTCGGTTGCAAGTTCACCAACCCAAGCTTGACAAATGGTGCATCTGGTGATGTCGTTCAGAAAGGTCAAATCATGGTAGGCAGCAACGATCGTAATGACTGGGAACGTCAGGTGTTCTTCCTGAAGGATGGTCAGTACAAGGTTCGTGCAACCAATGCCAATAGTGCAAACTGGGGTGCAAACACATATTGGGCTGTAGTTCTAGGTGCTGACAGCTTGCCACAGGCAGGCTATGTCCTTGCAGAGAACGCTGATTACCAGTGGCAGCTAGAAGCAAATGTTGACAACCGTCCAGCAGCCTTCGCACAGGTTCAGACATGGGCTGGCAAGTTGCAAGCTATTGAGGGCCTCGTAACGGAAGCCACACAGTGGACATCCAACGCCAAGGAGCCATCAGAGGGTTCATACGAAGCTCTTACCGATGGTGACTACACCACATTCTTCCACTCTCAGTGGAGTGGTACAGGTCCAGATGCTGACCATTACCTCCAGGCTGAACTGCCAGAGGCACAGCAGGAGTTCTACTTCTACTTTAAGAAGCGCAGCCAGAACAACAACAACCGTCCTACCGACATCCTCATTCAGGGTAGCAACGACGGTGAGACATTCACTGACATCACAGAAATCACTGAGGGCCTGCCAACAGGCGCAACACCTATTGACTACACCTCAGCCAAGATTACTGCTACAGAGGCTTACAAGTACATCCGCTTCACTGTGAAGGCTATTGGAAATAGTCAGTTGAACAACGGACATCCGTACTTCACGTTCTCTGAGTTCTATATTCTGCCAAGCAGTGGGCTAACAGCAGCTGTTGCACAGTACATGGTTGGTGACTACACAGACCTCGCTGATGATGATGTTGAACCAATCAATGCTCTTGCTGCAAGAATTGATGCCGCTTATCAGGTGATACTCGATGCAGAGGCTATTGCAAGCACCAAGGCTGAGATCCTTGAGGTCGTTGCTGTAGGTAATGAGATCTCACAGAAGGCTAAGCAGGAGGATATGTTTGCTAAGGACGACGTTGATGCTAAGGTCGCTGCCATCACAACTCTTGACGAGGCTAAGGCTGGTCTGGCTGAGGTTAAGCGTATGGTTTATGAGTATGTGGCTGAAATCGGTGAGGTTGCCGAGGACATCGACATCACCAATGCATTCATCGTTAACCCAACTCCTATGAAGAAGGACGGCTGGGAAGGTACAGACTTCGGCACTGCAAGCAATGGCGTTAGTGAGTACTGGAACAAGGCTGCTGCTGAATTCCACCAGACCATCAACCTGCCTGCTGGTTCTTACAAGCTGACAGTTGTTGCTCTCCAGCGTACTGATATGACTGGCTATGTATATGCAGGCGATGCTCAGACTGTTATCGCTCAGGTTGCAAATACTGAGGTCAACAACCGCGCTGAAGCAGCTACATGGTTCGCTGCTGGCAATGGCGTGAACGTGGTTAAGTTCACAGTGGCAGAGGCTGGCGACATAACTATCGGTCTGAAGGCTGACGAGGCTACAGGCGACCACTGGACAGTATGGCAGAGCTTCAAGCTTGAAATTGCTGCTCCCGAGCCAGAGCCAGTTGATCCTAACGACTACACATCATATATCATCAATGCTAACCTGAAGGGTGAAGGTGGCTTTGACGCTACTGGCACCAAGGGCATCGATGGCTCTGGTATCGTTAAGGCTGGTAACAATGCAAAGTTCAACTTCTCTCAGGTTATCAAGAACCTGCCTGCAGGTCAGTACAAGCTGACAGCTCAGGCCGCTTATCGCTATAGCGGTACTGAGGAAGATGAGGCTGCTGCTATCGCTGAAGGCAAGGCAGAGACTAAGCTGGCTAAGATGTATGCTAACACAGGTGCTGATATTGCTTGGACTCTCGTTCAGAACCGCTGGGATGGTGCTTCCGAAGTTGACTACTTTGCTACTGGCGAAGGTGTCGCAACAGTCAACGGAAAGTTCGTTCCTAACTCCTCAGCTGCCGTTAAGGCTTGGTTCGAAGCTGGTCAGTATGTCAACGAGGTTGTCTTCAACCTTGTAGAGAATGGCGATGTTACCATTGGTATTGAGAAGACAGCTGAACCTGAGGCTGGTGACTACACTGTTATCGGTCCTTGGACTCTGACACGTATCGGTGATGCTATCCAGCCTGAGCCAATAGAGCCTGCAGTTCTGGAGAAGACCATCAACGTTGAGCGTTATCTAGGCCTTGGCTATGCCGCACAGACTGAAGAGTTCGACGCTGATGAGGCTAAGACATTCCTTGGTGTTGAGAAGCTGACCTACGACATGCTGCGTATTGTTAACCCAGACAGCACAGAGATCTCCGACTATGCTCCATTCGATGGATGGTTCAATGGCGAAGGCGTTGCTGAGACATGGGGTAACAACACAAAGGTATGCGTGAAGTTCTTCCAGGTTATTCCTAACGGAACATACGAGATCTGCGACATGAACGGTGCCGATGTGCTTGACGCTGTTTACACAGTGAAGTGGGCTCTCGTCAACGGCGACAAGAAGGTGGTTTACAACATCAACGTGAAGTTCGTTGAGAAGCCTGCCATCACTCTTACATTCGCTGACTTGGCAGTGGTTGACTCTACAGTTGTTATTGTACAGTCCGAACTTGGCAAGAGCTACGAGGATTTGAAGGCTAGCGTTGACATGGCTGCAATCTACGGCGCTCTTGGTCTTGATGGAATGGCTCACGTTGCCATCTATGCAGTTCAGAGCGACGGTTCACTCGATGACATGTACGGACTTGGCACAACCGACGGATGGCGCAATGCTGACGGCGATTGGCAGACATGGGGCGAAAATGCATACTTCTGTGTGAAGGCCGACTTCACTGCTGAGACAGAACAGATATACTACATCGGTGGTATGGATGGTAAGAACACTGCTGATGATTGGCAGAACCCAGGTACTTACACAGCTACCTATGCATTCGTAAGCAAGGAGAGTGCTAATCATGCAGCAGTAGTCCTCAAGGTTACTCTGAGCTACGCTGTTCCAACTGGCATCAGCTCAATCAGCTCCGATCTTGAGAACGCTAGCATCTACGACCTCTCAGGCCGCAAGGTTAGCAAGATTCAGAAGGGCGGTATCTACATCGTCAACGGTAAGAAGGTATCTGTGAAGTAAGTTAGATTACTTACTGATAATTGGATTATCAATTCCTAATATGCCCCGCGTCATCATTCCGATGGCGCGGGGTTTTGTGAGGTATGCATGGCTCACATGATTTAGCAGCGCAAACGTTGCAGCCTTTCATGTAAAAACGCTACCTTTGCAGCGATGAACGACACGGAGGAACAGATAGAACCACTTAGCACCGACATTCAGGCTGAGCAACCAAAGCCTAAACCAAAGGGAATCTCCAGGGCCTTGAAGTGGATAGGCATAGTATTGGCTATGCCTGTTGTGCTGTTTCTGCTGCTGACAGTTCTTTTCTATATACCATTCATTCAGGATTTCGCGGTGAGACAGGTTGTGTCATACGCTGAGGATGAGACGGGCTATAACATACAGTTGGAACGTTTGCGTATCAGCTTCCCGCTGGACTTGGATTTGCAAGACTTGGTGGTGACAGATGCTGAGGGCGACACGCTGTTGGCAACAGAGAGTTTTATTGTTGACCTTGACTTGGCTCGTGTGCTGAAGATGCATGTAGGTGTAGATGCTGTTGATTTGCAGGGAGCAAAGGTCAATACCAAGGATTTGATTGCTTCATTGTCGCTTAGAGGGCAGCTTCAGAAGTTCTATCTAAGGGCCGACGATGTCGATTTGGATAAGCAGCATGTCAATGTCAATGATGTGCAGTTTGAGAAAGCCGATGTCAACATATCCTTGCGAGATACCATAATAGTGGAGGAAGAGGAGAGTGAACCCATAGAGTGGGTCGTTGACATACATAAGTTCTCAATTGAGGACACTCGCATCAGTTTCGCAACGGCTGGCGACAGTATGGCAATTGCAACTCGCATATCTAATCTGCAAGCCACCAAAGGACATGTTGATCTGGGACGAGGAATATACAGTATAAAGAATGCCATCATGGAGGCCGACACTTTGCACGTGGCTATGCTGTCAGCCGACAGCTCACGATTTGTGATTCCAGTGCCGGCTTTCTCTTTTGAGACTGATGACGTTAGGTGTGTAATGTCGCCAATGCAGATGCAAGCTGACAAGTTCACGCTGGCGACGGCAACGTCCAATATCGAGGGTTCTGTTTATGCAGATTTTGCCAGTTTGTACCTCAACGCAGGTGATGCTGTGAAACTGGACCTGAAGTCTGTGTTGAGCTATCAGGATATTGTCGGCATAGGCTCATCATTTGCAACATCCGACTTCGCAGCCAACTATCCCCGCGAGAACCTTACAGCCGAGGTGACGTTGAAAGGTAACCTACAACAGATGCAGTTGGAGCAACTGCGGGCTGAACTGCCTGGCAGTGCTAGTCTCTCGGCCAAAGGCGACCTGCAAGGCTTCCTTGACAGCCTTGACCGTAGGGCTTCTGTCAGGTTCCAACTCATAACAAACAATCTTGAGTGGGTGCGTCCTTTGGCATTCGGCGCACTTGACGGTATTGGGCTGCCACCAATGGATCTGCAGGGTACAGCTGGAATAGAAGCTGATAAATACAGCATAACAGCAGACTTACGTCAGGACGAGGGTCTTGCATCGCTGCAGGCATCATATTATGACTCTCCCTTACCTTTATATAATGCAACCGTTGATATTCAGGAACTCAACCTTGGTCATTTCCTTCTTGACATGCCATTGGGGCTTCTGTCGGCTAAGGCCAGTGTGAGCGGTGAAGGATTGGATCTCTTTTCCAAGGCCACGCGCTTGAATGCCAGCGCTGAAGTGGCGCGGTTGCAGTATGACAGGTTTGACCTTAGTGGAATATCCTTGGAGGCCAAGGCAGATAAGGGCCTTGGAACCGCACGGTTTGTAAGCGACAATGAGCTGCTGACCACTGACGTGGACTTCTCAGGTCAGCTAACACGTCCCTTGGCTGGCCTTACCTTCGGCATAGATCTCAGTAGTATAGACCTATTTGCGCTTGGAGTTGTCGAAGAGCCTCTCAGGACATCCATGTGTATGCATCTTGATGGTAGCACAGACCTCGCAAGTCGGCATAGTCTTATTGGTTCCATCTCGGATATTGTTCTTTATACATCCGACAGTATCTATCATCCAGAGGATATCAGCCTGGATGTGCTGCTGCAGCGCGACACCACTCATCTGGATGTAGCTAGTGGTGACCTGAAGATGAAGCTGGATGGCGGCGCAAGCTATGATGTGTTGCTGACCCAGCTGGAACACTTCACTTCGGAGATGAACCGTCAACTGGAGGAGCGACGTGTGGATATGGAACGTCTGCGCCAAAGACTGCCACAGCTTGATATGCAGTTTGCATCGGGTCGCCATAATCCAGCTCATGACATACTGGCTCGTCAAGGATTTGATATTAGCGATGTGCTGCTCAATGTTCACATGAACCCTTGGGATGGCCTTAATGGTGATGGCCATATCTATACATTCAACACTGGTTCTGTGGTTCTGGATACCATCACACTCTCAATGAGTCAAGATGAGAAGGGTATCAACATGGATAGCCGCCTGTACAATGGACGAGGAAATCCACAGGTCAGCTTTGATGCTACTTTGACAGCCTTCCTTCGCGATAAGGGAGCTGGAGCTCACCTCATCTTCCTTGACGACCTTGGACGCAAGGGCGTGGATCTGGGACTTCTCACACGCATGGAGAGCGATGGCATACGTCTCAAGCTATATCCTTTTGACCAGGTTATTGCCTACCGTACATTCCATATCAACGATAGCAACTATGTGTTCTTCGGTCGGAACGACCATATTGATGCTGATGTGGACCTCTTGGCCGATGACGGCACAGGCCTGAAACTTTATTCCACACCAGAGTCTGATGCACTGCAGGATTTGTCTGTGGCCATCAATCATCTGAACCTTGGTGAGCTGACCAGTGTGATGCCATATTTCCCACATCTGACAGGCTTCTTGAATGGTGATGCACATCTGATACTGACAGAGGAGTCAATGAGTGTATCGGCCGACTTCATGGCACAGGAACTGACTTATGAGCGTGCGCCTATCGGTGAACTGGCCATGCAGGCCGTATATCTGCCTAATGCCGACGGCAGCCACTTCGTTGATGGTTTCCTACAGCATGAGGGTAACGATGTGGCAATGTTCAATGGCACCTATTCGCCAGGCACCGTGTCCGATGGAATTGATATGGATGTCCAGCTTGATCATCTCCCACTATCCCTTATTAATGGCTTCATTCCCGATGAAATGGCGCGGTTTGAAGGCTCCCTGCTGGGTGATGTCCATGTAGGAGGTACTACAGACCGACCTGATGTCAATGGACAGATGAGTACGGAGGAGATGAGCTTGCTATCAGATGTCTATAGCTTGAATCTGCGATTTGAGAACGATACCATATATGTTGCCGACAGCAACATCCATTTTGACCAAGTCAAGGTGTTTTCGTCAGGAAAGGAGCCTTTTGTGCTGGATGGCAATGTGAATTTTGCCGACCTCGCCCGCATCGGCATGGACCTGTCAATGGAAGCAAAGAACTATCAGTTGATAAACGCCAAGAAGACTGCCAAGTCGGTTGCGTATGGAAAGGTCTATGTTGACTGTAGTGCCAAGCTTCGTGGCACTCTGGACAACCTCAACTTTTTTGGCCGCTTGAACGTGCTGCCAGGTACAGACCTTACATACGTGCTTGATGACTCTCCATTGACTGTTGAAGACCAACTGGCTGATCTCGTTGAATTCGTGGATTTCAGCGATACACTACGCGTAGCCACAGTGGAAACTGGAAAACCTCAGAACCTGAACATGTTTGTCAACGTGATTATAGATGAGTCGGCACAAGCACACTGTCTGCTTAGTGAAGACCGTTCCTCGTATGTGGATTTGGAGGGTGGTGGAACTCTGAACCTCACCTATTCGCCTGATAAGGATATGCAGCTCACAGGACGCTATACTATCAATAAAGGCACTCTGAAATACACCATGATGGTGATCCCACTCAAGGAGTTTAGCATCAAGAGTGGCAGCTATGTGGAGTTCCGCGGGCCAATCTTCAATCCATATCTCAGTCTTAGTGCTACAGAACGCCTTCGTACGACCATCACCGAGAACGAACAGCCACGTAGTGTGAACTTTGATGTGGGCCTGGACATTTCACAGACGCTGGAGCGCATGGGACTGGAGTTTACTTTGGATGCGCCGGAAGATATGGGCATTCAGAATGAGTTGGCACAGATGTCTCCCGAGCAGCGTGGCCGTGTGGCTGTGACTATGTTGGCAACAGGTATGTACATTACTGACAACAGCAGCTCCAGCTCTGGAGGCTTCTCCACTCAGAATGCCCTCAACTCGTTCCTGCAGAGCCAAATATCCAATATTGCCGGTAAGGCACTTCAGAGTGTTGATATTAGCATGGGTGTGGAGCAGGGTACGTCCAGTACAGGCACCAGCACCACCGACTACAGCTTCAGTTTCGCCAAGCGCTTCTGGGGCAATCGTGTTAGTGTGATTGTAGGCGGCAAGGTTAGCACTGGTGAGGATGCTCAGAACACAGGTCAGTCCATCATAGACAATGTATCTGTGGAATATCGTCTGGACAAGGGCGCATCAAGGTATGTCAGTCTATTCTATGACAAGAACTACGAATCTGTGCTGGATGGAGAGATAATTGAAATGGGTGCAGGTCTGGTATTGCGTCGTAAGACCAATAAGCTGGTCGAACTGTTCAAGTTTAAGAAATAACCTCACCCCCCAACCCCCTCTCCGAGGGGAGAGGGGAGTATATACTAATCATGACTGGAGAAGATAATAGAGTTTCATATTTGGTATAAGCCATTGCGATAGAGAACGGCAAGCACATATGATATATGAGTGTTTTGATAAGATAATAAGTTTGTACCATAGTCTTGAATGGTATATACTCTCCCTCTCCCCTCGGAGAGGTGGATGGTGGGTGGGGGCGTTTCTCCTCATCTTCCTCCTTACCTCCTGCTCCACAACCTCCAATCTGCCCGAAGATGAGACGCTATACACAGGGATATATGAGATAGCGTATGGACATAAGGCCATGAGCAGGCGGGCAAAGAAAGAGGCTCGCAATGACAGCACGGGAGTGATAACCTCCATTGCAGATGCATATGTCACGGTGGAGAATATGCTGGCAGGAAGCTTCGAAGCCAAGGACATGATGCGGCATTTGTCTGAGAACCAGCAGCAGCCGTTGACTCGCGAACAGAAGGACTCTTTGAAGCAAGCTATACGTCTTGTTGAAGCCGCTTCGGCCACAGCGCGTGAAGAGGTTGATGCAGCACTGGCGGCAGCACCCAATGGCAGCATCTTCGGTAGCTCATCGGTGCGTTGGCCGTTCCAGATTGGGTTGGGGGTTTATAATAAGTACTTGAATTCCGAGAGTGGCTTCGGAAAGTGGATGCTGAGTACTTTTGGTTCCACACCAGTGTATATCAGTACTGTCAACCCACGACTGCGTACTCAAGTCGCAAAGAACATACTACGAAACCACGGCTTCTTCCATGCGTCTGCGCAATATGACATAGAGACTGATGCCCGTAATCCGCGCAAGGCCAAGGTGGGCTATTCGCTTTTCCCTGGCCCGTTGTTCAGACTAGGTTCCATTGAGTATCAGAACTTTGATGCTGTGACAGACAGCATCGTAAAGGTAACCATGCCTCTGACAAAGCTCCAGCGAGGAGCTGGCTTCAGTGCGGCAACCCTAGATGCCGAGCGCACGCGTCTCAGTGAGGCTTTCCGCAATAATGGCTTCTACCTATTCAGACCGGAATATGTGGCATTTCGTGCTGATACTCTGATGAAACCGCTTGAGGTACAACTGCAAATCCGCCCCAGAGCGGATATGCCGGCACAGGCTCACAATCAGTTCCGTATGGGACGTACCCGTGTCTCTGTGTTGCGCAGTACTGAAACCTTTGAATTCACAGACAGTTTTGAGACTAGACGTAACGGCCATTTCGTCATGCGATGGGCTGGCAATACAAAGGAGCCGCCTCTGAAGCTCTCGGCTGTGCGTCGTAACCTCTTCTATGAGACAGGTTCGCTCTATCGCCATCGTATGCACACTCTCATCCAGGACAAACTGTCTGGAATGGGTGTCTTCTCCACGGTGCAGATGCGCTATTCGCCTCGCGATACTACCGACACCTGTACTATACTAGATGTGGATATTTTTGCTGTGTTGGACAAACCATACGATAGTGAACTGGAAGCCAAAGTAACCAACAAAAGCAATGGCCTGCTGGGACCTGGACTATCATGGGGCATGACTAAGAGAAATGCATTGCGAGGCGCTGAGCTGCTGAACTTCAAAATTTACGGTAGCTATGAGTGGCAGACAGGTGTTCAGTCGTCGGAGGGTCGTAGCAGTATGATTAACTCATACGAGCTGGGGACTTCAGTTACGCTTACTTATCCGCTTATCCGTTTCTTCGGATTGGCACGGCCACTCAACCGTAAGGCGCAGGCTTCGACCAGTTTCAAGTTTGATGTGGACTGGATGAATCGTGCCTCGTATTTTCAGATGCTGAGTCTCAGCGGACGAGTCGCTTACACTTACTCTAGAAGACCTTGGCTGAGACATGAACTGGTGCCGTTTCGTCTGGACTATGACATCCTGCTCCACAAGACGGCCTCCTTCGACAGCATCATGAATGCCAATCAGGCTCTGTATGTCAGCATGCGTAATCAGTTCGTACCGTCTATGGCATACACGCTGACATACGCTCCGCGTCCACGTGATGGCCGAAGCCGTGCCATCATCTTCTCTGCCAAGGAGGCGGGCAATGTGGTCTCCTCAATATATGCTTTGAACGGTCGTAGCTGGAACGAGAAGGATAAGTCGCTCTTTGACGTTCCGTTTGCTCAGTTCTGGAAACTCACACTTGAATGGCGCGAGACTTTCCCCGTGACAAAGTCCACTAGTCTGGCAACTCGCGCTTTCATGGGAGGTGTCTGGAGCTATGGCAACAGCCTCATGGCTCCCTATAACGACCTCTTCAACGTGGGTGGTGCCAACAGTATTCGTGCATTTGGCGTCCGCACCATTGGTCCTGGTGGCTATCACCCCGCTTCATCATCATGGAGCTATGTAGATCAGGTCGGTACGTGCAAGTTTGAGGCTAATGTGGAATATCGTTTTCCGCTTGTGGGAGGACTGAATGGTGCTGTCTTTGTAGATGCTGGTAATGTATGGCTGCTCAAGGACGATGAAAGTCGTCATGAGGGCTACATCCTCAGTGGGGACTTCCTCCGTAAGATAGCTCTCGGTACGGGATTCGGCTTCCGTTATGACCTTGACTTCCTTGTTCTTCGCTTCGATATCGGTGTCGGCATACATGCGCCTTACGACACAGGACGGAGTTCATACTATAATATGCCTCGATTCTGGGATTCTCTGGGCTTCCACATAGCTGTGGGATATCCGTTCTAAACAGGTAAACCAAAACATATCAAATTATAATCACTCATGAGTAACAATTCAAACATTGCAGCCTCACGTGCTACAGGCTGCGTGAAAGCTGGCGAAGTCATAGTGCCAGACATTGTTTATGCAGGTGTTGATGATGCCGAGATGCAGCTCTTTGAGAGCCAATACCACACTCCTGATGGCATGTGCTATAACTCATACGTCATTCTGGACCAGAAGGTGGCTATCATGGACACCACCGACCAGCGTACTGTGGAGCGGTGGCTGCAGAACGTGGCTCAGGTGCTGCAAGACCGTCAGCCTGATTACCTCGTGGTTCATCATCTGGAGCCGGATCATAGCTCTGGTATCGCTGCAGCTATGGAGGCATATCCTCAGCTGCAAATCGTTTGCTCGGCCAAGGCCGCTCAGATGCTACCACTCTATATTGAGAATCAAGACATTTGCAGCCGCATCACAACTGTCAAAGAGGGTGACACACTTAGCCTTGGCAGTCATGTGCTGCATTTCGTTGCTGCACCAATGGTGCATTGGCCAGAGGTGCTGGTGAGCTACGATGAAGCCTCCAAGGTACTGTTCTCTGCCGATGGATTCGGCAAATTTGGTGTCATGGGAGCTGATCCGGACGACTGGGCTTGCGAGGCTCGTCGCTATTATTTCAATATTTGTGGCAAGTATGGTCAGCCCGTAAGTACCTTGTTGAAGAAAGCCGCTGCATTAGATATCCAGCATATACTACCTCTTCACGGTCCTGTCCTGGAAGGTGATATGTTGGCTGAGGCTGTACGTCTTTATACTATATGGGCTGCCTACGATGTAGAGACCGAGGGCGTGTTTATAGCTCATGCCAGTGCGCATGGCAATACTGCACGTGCTGCTCAGAAGCTGGCTGAGATTCTTGCTGCAAAAGGATGCCCAAAGGTTGCCATCGCCGACCTTTGCCGTGATGACATGGCTGAGGCTGTTGAAGATGCTTTCCGCTTTGGCAGGGTTGTGCTCTGTGCCAATAGCTATGATGCTAGTGTGTTCCCGCCTATGCATGACTTCCTTCACCATCTTCAGCAGAAAGCATATCAGCGTCGCCGTGTGGCTCTAGTGGAAAACGGTTCTTGGGCTCCAAGTGCGGCTAAGACCATGAGGGCAATACTGGAAACAATGAAGCAGGTGGAAATAGTCGAGCCTGTTGTCACCCTGCGTGGCAGGCTCAAGGATAGCGATATACCTCAACTGGAAGCCTTGGCTGAAGCTATAATCGCTTAATGATAGTGCAAAACGATTCACTACGTGCTGGCGTGTGAGTTCATACTGCACGTTGCAAGAACCTGTTCACACTTGTGAATTTAGATATTCACAAGTGTGAACAGCTAAATTCACTAGAGTGAATATCTAAATTCACAAGTGTGAACAGATTCGTTCAACGCGTCATATAAGTTCATTCAGCAGCATGACGATACTAATACAAGAGGCTGTGTCAAAATGCATGACGCAACCTCTTGATTGTTCTTTACAACGAATTACACAAATTGTCCGAATTGTTGAGTAGTCTCTTAGACAGATGTTGATGGGATTCGTCCAATTTGTCTAATTAGTTGTGAAAAGGTTGATTTTGTATTTTGATACAGCCTCTTTCTTAATGTGGATTCTATTAATTCGCTATTGCTTGTCCAAGCATTCGGCTTGTACAGCGTTGGTGAGATCCACGAACTGCTGGACAGAGAGACGCTCCGGACGCAGGTCGAATATGGGATTAGAGAGGAATGCTGAGTGGTCGCGTGTGCAACCCTGTGCGGCATCTAGTTCGGAAAGCAGTGGGCGTAGGTTATTGCGCAGGGTTTTCCGACGTAGGTTGAACGTGGTCTTCACCACACGACGGAACAGACTTGTATCGCAACCGAGGTCGGTGGTGCTGTTTCGTGTCATACGCACAACGGCACTGCGAACCTTGGGTGGTGGGTTAAATACTGACGGTTCCACGGTGAAAAGGTATTCAACAGAGTACCACGCCTGCACCAGTACGGTTAGAATGCCGTAGGCTTTAGTTCCAGGTTGAGCCACGAGACGCTCGGCAACCTCCTTTTGTATCATGCCTGTGCAACATGGAATGAGGTCGCGATAGTCAAGCATCTTGAAAAAAATCTGGCTACTTATGTTGTAAGGGTAGTTGCCAGTAAGAACAAAAGGCTGTCCATCGAAGGTGTGGTCGAGGTGCATTTTCAGAAAATCGTCCTCTATGATATGCTCCTCCAGATCGGGATAGGTCTTGCGTAGGTATTCAACACTCTCATAATCAATCTCCACGACCTTCAGCAGTCGCGGCTTCCGTATCAGAAACTGTGTCATCACACCCATTCCAGGACCAACCTCCAAAACAGGCAGGTCGGGACATGCGTCAACGGTGTCGGCAATGCGCTGGGCAATGCCTAAATCAGTTAAGAAGTGTTGCCCAAGAAACTTTTTGGCTTTTACTGCTCTCATTCCATGAAATATATCGTATATTTGCGGCACAAAGGTAGTGAAACTCCAATTATTACTCCACGTTTATCCATTGAAATCCATCCGCCACATACTGAAAATTTTGTTGCCCTTAGTTTTGGGCGGACTTATATTATGGTGGATGTATCATGGGCTGGATTGGTCATCGCTTTTGATGACCCTGCAACATGATATGCGATGGGAGTGGATGGTAGTTTCACTACCGTTTGGTATAACGGCGCAGTGGTTTCGTGCTTTGCGCTGGCGGCAGGCGTTGAAGCCTTTGGGATATGAGCCTCGCCATTCAACAGCCACAAATGCCATTTTTTTGAGCTACGCTACAAGTCTGGTAGTGCCGCGTGTGGGGGAGGTGCTTCGCTGCGGGGTGCTGTCGCGCTACGACAATGTACCATTCAGTCGTAGTCTGGGCACAGTAGTTACGGAGCGTGTGGTTGATATGCTGATAGTGCTTTTGCTGTCGGCTGCGGTTTTTGTGATGCAGATACCTGTTTTCTTGTCATTCTTTGAGCAGACAGGTATGAGCCTTGGCACCATGTTGTCGCGTTTCACAGGCACAGGCTATATTGTGACGGCTACGTGTGTGGTAGTGATAATCCTTATGGGCTTCTACCTCATGCACCGTCTTAACTGGTTCGCTAAGCAGAAGCATACTCTGTTAGGGCTATGGGATGGTTTGCTGTCTGTAAGAAAGGTTGACAGCCCACTATTATATATAATGTATAGTCTTGGCATCTGGGTGAGCTATTTTCTGCACTTCTATCTCACCTTCTTCTGTTTTGACTTCACTGAGGGACTTGGTTTTCAGGTCGCATTAGTGGCATTCGTTGTTGGCACGTTTGCTGTGCTGGTTCCAACACCAAACGGTGCTGGTTCATGGCATTTCGCTGTCAAGACTGTCCTGATGCTCTATGGCGTAGCCAGCGAGAGCGGTGCCTTGTTTGCACTAGTGGTGCATACCATACAGACCGCACTAGTGGCTCTGCTGGGAGTCGTGGCTGCACTGTGCTTGCCTACCTCAAAAAATAAATATAAAGCTAATCAAAATATACTGTTATGAAACCAAATTCAACTCTATCTATTCATGACCTTGAGCCTAAGGCAATCTTCTCAAACTTCTATAAGTTGACGCAGGTGCCGCGTCCGAGCGGACATCTTGAAAAGGTGCAGCAGTTCCTTCTGGATTGGGCCAAGGAGCGTGGCATTGATGCGTATAAGGACAATGCTGAGAACATCGTGATGCACAAGCCTGCAACGCCAGGCATGGAGAATAGGAAGATATGCACCATGCAGGCACACATGGATATGGTTCCTCAGAAAACCGATGAGAGCCAGCACAACTTCGAGACAGATCCCATTGAGACATGGATTGATGGCGAATGGCTGAAGGCCAAAGGCACTACGCTCGGTTCCGACGATGGTATGGGAGTGGCAGCTATCATGGCTGTGTTTGAGGACAAATCTTTGAAGCATGGTCCTCTGGAGGCTCTCATCACTGCCGATGAGGAGACATGTATGTACGGTGTTAACCACCTCAGTGCCGATACCTTGAAGGGTGACATCCTGCTTAATATTGACCATGAGAGCGAAGGCGAATTCTGCATAGGTAGTGCGGGAGGTGTGAACGTAACCGCAACACTCGGCTACAAGGAAGTTGAGACGGACAAGGATGATATAGCCCTGAAGCTCACAATTAGTGGATTGAAGGGTGGTCACTCGGGCCTGGAAATTAATCAGGGACGTGCTAATGCCAACAAGCTTATGGCTCGTATGGTGCGTCAGGCCATCTTGGACGATGATGCACGTCTGGCAACTTGGAAAGGTGGCAACATGCGCAATGCCATACCACGTACTTCCGAGGTCGTGCTGACTATTCCAGCCGACAACGAGGATGATGTGCGTGAATTGGCCGACTACTGCCAGAAGACCTTCGCTGCAGAGTATCGTGGCGTGGAGGACGAGGTTTGTATTGAAGTGGAGCGTACTGAGTTGCCTGCCATGCAGGTGCCAGAGGAAGTCCAGGACAACCTTGTTTCTGCTGTCTTGGCATGTCATGACGGCGTGTTGCGTAACATCCCATCTATACCTCATGTCGTGGAGACAAGTTCTAATCTGGCTATCATCAACATTGGCGGAGGCAAGGCCGAGGTGCTGATTCTTGCCCGCTCATCGTGCGACAGTCAGTTGGAACTGGAACAGGAGATGTTTGAGAGCGTATTCGGTATGGCCGGTATGAAGGTTGAGTATGGAGGACAGTATGGCTCATGGCAACCAAATTTCGACTCTCCAATAGCTGCCCAGATGGCTGCCCTGTATGAGCGACTGGAGGGCAAGCCTGCTAAAGTGGAAGTGGTACATGCTGGTTTGGAATGTAGCATCATAGGTTCTGTTTATCCAAACATGGATCTCATCTCATTCGGCCCCACACTGCGTTCACCGCATACACCCAATGAGCGTTGCTTCATACCTTCTGTTGGACGCTTCTGGACTTTCCTCAAGACACTATTGGCTGAAATACCTGAGAAGTAATAGTTGTTGAATATTTTGACCAATAGATATGAATAGGACAAAACAGATAGTGGCCATTGTGGTGGCTGTTGTTGTTGTGATAGGTGTCGCCACTTATTTCCTGGTTATCCATCCGCTGCAAGAAAAAGCTGAGCAGAACGAACAGTTGTTAGAGCTGGCTGAAATGGACAAGGCTGAAATGCGCAATGAGTATGAGAGCTTTGCCAGACAGTATAGCGAGATGCGAACCCAGATAAGCAACGACTCGCTCATAGCCCAGCTCTCACAGCGCGAGCAGGAGGTTCAGAACCTGTTGCAGGAGTTGGAACAGACCAAGGCTTCAGACGCGGCTGAAATATCGAGGTTGCGTAAGGAGTTGGCCACGATGCGTCAGGTGCTGAAGAGTTTTGTGGCTGAGATAGACTCTCTTAATCGCCTCAACACCCAGCTGACAGCGGAGAATGAGGACTTGCGTCAACAGCGTGCTGTACAGCAACAACGAATCAGTGATCTCAATAATCAGAACGAGACCTTAACAGATCAGGTTGCTATCGCGGCTCAGCTGAATGCCACTGGAGTGGTGGTAACAGCAAAGAATAAGAAAGGCAAGCCGGCGCGTAAGATTGGTGACGTGAAGAAATTCCAGATTAGTTTCTCAATAGCCCGCAATGTCACCACACAGACAGGTATGAAAACCATCTATGTGCGCATCCTTAAGCCTACGGGTGAAGCCTTGAACGGTGGCGGCACATTCACCTATGCCAACCGACAGCTAGAGTACTCCATTCGCAAGGATGTGGAGTACAACGGCGAGGAAACAGCCGTAACAGTTTATTGGGACGTAAACGAAATGCTACTAGCTGGTACCTACCGCGTCCAAATCTTTGCAGACGGCAACGAGATTGGTGGAGGAAGTGTGAACTTCGACAAGTAAATGGCGGCTTTCCACTCAGTCATCTTATATTACAGTTAAATACCATTTAGCAATCATTCTTTTTCATTTAACACTCTTTCATTTTCACTAATAATATGGAAGCTGTATTCTCTTACATCATCAGTCTTGGAGCATCAGTGATGATGCCCATACTCTTCACCATCATCGGCCTGTGTATAGGCATGAAATTTGGAAAGGCTTTGAAGAGTGGTCTCTTTGTAGGCGTCGGTTTCATTGGTCTTAATGTTGTTACCAAGCTTTTGACAGATAACTTCACAAATCCGTTGCAGACTATTTCCGACCTCTATCAACTGGCACTCAGGGTGTTTGACATGGGCTGGCCTGCAGCTGCTGCAGTTGCTTATAACACTGCTGTTGGAGCTCTCATTATTCCTATCTTGTTAGGCGTGAACTTCCTGCTGCTCATAACTAAGTGTACTCGCACGGTAAACATTGACTTATGGAACTATTGGCACTTTGCCTTTATCGGAGCTGTCGCATATTTTGTGATGGGGCAGAGCCTTGCCTGGGGGTACTTCGCAGCTGTAGTCTGCTACATCATTACCCTAGTGATGGCTGATATGACAGCTGAAAAGTTCCAAAAACATTACGATTTGCCAGGTATCTCTATTCCGCAACCTTTCTGCCAAAGCTTCACTCCTTTTGCTATCGGCATGAACTGGCTGCTTGATAAGATACCGGGCTTCTCCAGGCTTGACGTAGATGCTGAAGGCCTGAAGAAAAAGTTTGGCGTGCTTGGCGAGCCACTTGTACTTGGAGTTATTGTTGGTGCACTTATTGGTGTAGCTGCCCAGTTGGATATCAAGATGATATTGGCTCTGGGTGTTACTATGGGGGCTGTCATGGAGCTTATACCTCGTATCACAAGTCTGTTTATTGATGGATTGAAGCCTATAGCAGAGAAGACACAGGAGGTGGTGAAACGTAAGTTCAACGGCAAGAAGGTTTATATTGGTATGTCGCCGGCACTTGTAATCGGCAATCCGACTACCCTTGTTTGTTCCGTAATACTTATTCCGGTCATACTTGCTGTTGCTGTATTGTTGCCTGGAAATCAGTTCTTGCCTTTGGCGTCGCTGGCAGGAATGTTTTATCTGTTCCCTCTTATTCTGCCTTATACCAAGGGCAATGTTGTTAAGAGTCTCATAATAGGATTCGTGGCGCTGGTAATAGGACTCTATTTCGTGACTGATATGGCTCCTGCATTTACCAAGGCTGCTCACGAAGTATATGAGGCAACAAAGAATGATGCAGCCAAGATTCCCGAAGGCTTCGAGGCTGGCGCTCTCGATTTCGCCAGCTCGCTCTTTGGTTGGGTTATCTATCGTTGCGTCGCTTCACTTGAATACATTGGCATGGGACTCCTCTCAGGCTTCACTGCTGTAATGTTGTACTTCAACCGTCGCCGTATCGTGGCAGAGGAAAAGCATGCACAATAATTACTATGCATTTTGTTTTCCAAACCGACCAATATAGAACTTTAAGATTGCATTATTTGATATGAAAAAGTTTCTTTGTTTATTTTCATTGCTGTGCTGCGGCCTTGGTGCTTCAGCACAGCAGCATGTGTCGTTCCAGACGGCTTGTCATCCAGAGGATGTGAAGCACTATGACACACCGACATTACGTGAGCGCTTCGTGATGGAAAAGGTAATGTCTCCTGATGAGATTAACCTTACCTATTCTCACTATGATCGCTTTATCTTTGGCGGTGCAATGCCTGTCACCAAAGACCTGAAGCTTGAGAATTTCCTTGAACTTGGACTTGATGTTGACCCCACCATCAAGGAGAAGTACTTCCTGTACAACCGTGAGTTGGGTATTGTTAACTGCGGTCAGGGCGATGGCGTTGTCATCGTGGATGGCAAGGAGTATGCTCTCGCCCCGAAAGAAGCACTATACGTAGGCCGAGGCCACATAGGCAAGGATAACGACGTTAATAAGGAGGTTATATTTCGTTCCAAGGACGCATCTAACCCTGCTAAGTTCTATCTGAATTCGGCTACAGCCCATCAGCACTATAAGACTCAGTGGATAACACTGGATGGTCGCAAGGGGTCGCTGAAGGCTGCTGTATGGGGACCTGTGGGTTCGCTGGAAGAGTGCAACAACCGCACTGTATATAAGCTCATCGTGAATGATGTTCTTGAGGAAGGTCCATGCCAGCTTCAACTTGGTCTGACACAGCTGAATCCTGGTGCTGCATGGAACACCATGCCTCCTCACACACATGGGCGCCGCATAGAGGCATACTACTATTTCAATCTGCCCGAGGACCAGACGATTGCCCATATCATGGGACAGCCAGAAGAAAGCCGTGTGGTATGGCTCCACAATGAGCAGGCAATTATGTCACCTGAATGGTCTATCCACGCCGCTGCCGGTACTTACTACTACACCTTCATTTGGGGTATGGCTGGTGAGAACCTCTACTACAATGACAAGGATAATATACCTGTAATCGATATCAGGTAAGGCTTATATGGCATATAGGGCTTATAAGCCTTATAGGGCCTATTAGCCTTATAAGCCCTATAGCCTATAACAGCAATGGCGAGGCCTTTTGACCTCGCCATTGCTTTGCCCTTTCGGGTTATGATTTCTAGTTGTCGCTTAGAGCTTTGGACCTGCCTCAACGAGAGCCTTGCCAGCTTCGTTGTTAGTGTACTTACCGAAGTTCTTGATGAAGCGGCCTGCGAGATCCTTTGCCTTCTCCTCCCAGATGGAAGCCTCTGCATAGGTGTCGCGTGGGTCAAGGATTGCTGGATTAACGTTTGGCAACTCTGTTGGAACCTCGAAGTCGAAGAAAGGAATCTTCTTTGTAGGAGCCTTCAGGATGCTGCCGTCCAGGATAGCGTCGATGATACCGCGAGTGTCAGGTATGCTGATGCGCTTGCCAGTTCCATTCCAACCTGTGTTAACGAGGTAAGCCTTGGCACCGCTCTTCTCCATCTTCTTAACCAGCTCCTCAGCATACTTTGTTGGGTGCAGCTCCAGGAATGCCTGGCCGAAGCAAGCGCTGAAAGTAGGAGTAGGCTCTGTGATACCGCGCTCTGTACCAGCTAGCTTAGCTGTGAAGCCAGAGAGGAAGTAGTACTTAGTCTGCTCTGGAGTCAGGATAGATACTGGAGGCAGTACGCCGAATGCATCAGCAGAGAGGAAGATAACATTCTTAGCGTCAGGACCAGCGCTCTTGCCATTAACCTTCTGAGCAATCTTCTCGATGTGGTCGATAGGATATGATACACGAGTGTTCTCGGTAACGCTCTTATCTGCGAAGTCAATCTTGCCGTCCTCTGCAACAGTTACGTTTTCGAGCAGAGCGTTGCGCTTGATAGCACCGTAGATGTCAGGCTCGTTCTCCTTGCTCAGGTTGATAACCTTAGCATAGCAACCACCTTCGAGGTTGAACACGCCCTCATCGTCCCATCCGTGCTCGTCGTCACCAATGAGCAGACGCTTTGGATCGGTTGACAGAGTGGTCTTACCTGTGCCGGACAGACCAAAGAAGATAGCTGTATTCTTACCCTCCATGTCGGTGTTAGCTGAGCAGTGCATGGAAGCAATGCCCTGGAGAGGCAGGTAGTAGTTCTGCATTGAGAACATACCCTTCTTCATCTCACCACCGTACCATGTGTTGATGATAACCTGCTCGCGGCTGGTTGTGTTGAATGCAACGCAAGTTTCGCTGTTCAGGCCAAGTTCCTTAAAGTTCTCCACCTTAGCCTTGGAGGCATTGTATATAACAAAGTTTGGCTCGAAGCTCTCCAGCTCCTCAGCTGTTGGCTGGATGAACATGTTCTTAACGAAGTGTGCCTGCCAAGCAACCTCTACGATGAAGCGAACGCGGAGACGTGTAGCTGCGTTAGCACCGCAGAATGCGTCAACAACGTAAAGCTCCTTGTTGCAGAGCTCCTTGATGGCGATTTCCTTCACCTTGGCCCATACCTCTTCAGACATTGGGTGGTTATCGTTCTTGTAACCCTCAGTGGTCCACCATACCTTGTCGTGGCTCTGAGCATCGTCAACGATGTATTTGTCCTTAGGTGAACGACCGGTGTAGATACCAGTCATAACATTAACAGCGTCCAGCTCTGTGTTCTGACCCTTGTCAAAACCAGTCAGACCAGCCTTTGTCTCCTCTTCGAAAAGGAACTCATAAGAGGGGTTGTGGGCAATCACGGTAGAACCTTTGATGCCATACTTCTCCAAAACAGAAGCATCAAATTTTGCCATAGTGTTTGATTGTTTATTAAGAGTTAAAATTGATTGAATGTTCTTTTCTCTTATGCGGTTTATACTCAACCGCTTTATCGGCACAAAAGTATAAGTTTTGCCCGACATACGAAAAAGAATAGCTCAAAAGCACATACTCTTTTGCATTTTTTTATGAAATGAATGTTCTTTTGCGAAGCCTGTGTAGCAAATCGAAACAAAGAACCCTGCGGAGGCTGTCGCTCCCGCAGGGTCCGTTGCTTTTGTATTGAAGCAGAAGTCTGTTGGTATTGGCTGCTGCTAATTGGCTGCCTATTGTGCAGCTGGAGCTGCTTCAGGCTGGTCTTCCATCTCTGAGGGCATCATTACTATTGTTGCGCAGTTGTTGTCGCGGACAACTTGCTGAGCAAAAGCTTGAATGTCGGCGGCGGTGATGCCGTTCACGATGGCCTCATAGTCGGCGGCTGAGTCGTAGTCCTTTTCCATTATGCTGCGAATACGTCCCTGCCAGAAGCCGTTCTCGCGCAGGTTCTGCTGGAAGGTCTTGACCATGAACTCTTTAGCCTTAGTGATGCTCTCGGCGGCAGGACCATTGTTGGCTATGTCAACCATTGTCTGATGCATGATGACGAGAGCTGTGTCGGTCATCTCAGGCTTCAGTGGAGCTACACCCTGAATGAGGTAGCGGGGCTGGTCGTCGGAACCGCGCATGATGCTGGCACTGGCTGATGCTGTGTAGGCAGCACTGAGTTCCTCGCGGATCTTCTTTAGATATATCTCGCTTACGCATTGTCCAAGTATGGACACAATGGCATCGTTCTTTACAGTCTGCTCAATGGGGGCGGTCCATGCTACGATAGCGAAGCTCTGTGGAGTCTCCATCTTCTTCTCATAGCGGTTCGTGACGCTCTGTGTGTAGAAGTGCAGCCCGTTGTCAACAGCCTTGTCCTCGCGCTGTACTGTGGGCAGAGTGGCAAGATACTGGCATGAGAGTGTGCGTATGCTGTCGTAATCAACATTACCAACGAACAGGAATGTGAAGTCGGATGCATCGGCAAATCTGTCGGCATAAATCTCTAGGATGCGGTCATAGTCAATGTTGTCCACGTCGCTCTCCTTGATTGGAGTGGTCAGCTTGTGGTGATTGAAGATTGTGGCTTGAATGCTGTCACTGAGACTTGCTAGTGGGTTCAAGTCCTTATTGCGCAGTTCCTCACGCAGAGACTCCTTGAAGGCTCCAAAGGCATCGTTGTCCTTTTGGCGTGGCTGGAAGTACATGTAGATGAGTTCAAACATGGTGCGCTGGTTACGGATGGAGCTGCTTCCACCCAAGCCTTCAGTGCGGCTGGTGATGTTTGCCCCCACGCTGGCAACCTTACCAGCCAGAGCCTTGGTGAGTTCTGTCTGTGTGAAGCCGCCCAGGCATGTCTGACCCAGTACATCGTCCATTACCTCAAGGGTCAGGTACTCGTCTGAGCTGTAGCTTCCAGTACCGCCTTCGCTCCATGCCGACATACGTATCTCGTCATCCTTGAAGTCGGTTTGCTTCATCACAACCTTCACACCGTTTGAGAGGGTGAGGATGCGTGTGTCAAATGGACCATTCTCTTCTTTCGTCACTGTGCCAGGCTGTGGCAGACTCTCAATCAGTGGGCCGGTTTTAACGTTGTCAACCCATGCCTCAAGTTGCATCTGCTGTGCAGCGTGGATGGCGTCGAGTAGAGACTGTTCTGTTGGTATTTCCAATCCTTCCTTGTCTGGGCTGAGTGCCAATACCACAAGGTTGGTGTCGGTGCGGCTTACCAGTTCTTGGAAAGTCTGGTTGTAAGCCTCGGTTGGTATCTGTGGCAGAATCATCTGTAGCAGTTGACGCTCCACTGCGATGCCAGGTATAGCCTCGTTGTTGAGGAATGAGCGGTAGTATTCGTGTGCATAGTTGATACTCTTCTGCTTGTCGCGGTTATTGAAGAGCTGATCCATGTTGGCCATGAGCTCTGCTGTTGCACGGTCAATCTCACCCTTGGTAAATCCGTTGATGTCGGCACGATAAACCTCTGCCAGTACATCCCTGATAGCTTCTTCTGTTCGACCCTCCTTTGGATTGATGTCGATGTTGAATGCTCCAGTCACTTTGGATGAAAGCAGGAACGAACCATCATATACGACAGCGCTCTTGAATGAGCATTCTGGCTTGAGAGAGAGCTCGTTGAGACGTTGGTTTATGATGTCTGTGGTCAGTCTGATCATTGTTTCAGCCACGTAGATAGGTATCGTGTTGCGTATGCTATCTGGTATGGCCTCATGCTTCATGCTGATCATGATGTCCTGAGTGGTAACTTCGGAATCCTTGTCGCTGACTACAATTGCCTCATTGTTGTCAGGTACACTGTAGTACACGCGCTCTGAACGCTCAGCGGGCAGTTCGATGGGTGAGAACAGAGCCTGTATTTTGGCTTCAATCTGATTAACATCGATGTCACCTACTACGATGATACCCTGCAGGTCAGGACGATACCAGCGGTGGTAGTAGGCACGGAGTGTGTCGTAGGGGCAGCCGTCAACAACCTCCATCAAACCGATAGGGAAACGGCGGCCGTAGCGGCTATCGCTCATCAGTTTCTCCAGGTTACGAACGAGAATGCGGACGTAGCCAGAGTTGCGCATGCGCCACTCACTGTGGATTACACCGCGCTCTTTGTCTATCTCGTTGCCGTCGAGGCTTAAATCGTGGCTCCAGTCATGCAGTATGAGCAGGCATGAGTCGATGGTACCTTCGCGTACAGGCACGTTGTCGATGTTGTAAACTGTTTCTTCAACGCTGGTATAGGCATTGAGCTGTGCGCCGAACTTCACACCGATACTTCCGAGATACTCAATCAGAGTGCTGTCGGGAAAATGGGTCGTGCCGTTGAAGCACATGTGTTCAAGGAAGTGGGCAAGTCCGCGCTGGCTCTCTTCCTCCTGGATTGAGCCAACCTTCTGTGCGATGTAGAAGAAGGCTTGACCCTTAGGCTCCTCGTTGTGACGGATGTAGTAAGTCAATCCGTTTCCCAGTTGACCCACGCGAACATCGGGGTCAACGGGCAGAGGCTGCATCATGTCTTGTGCTGCAGATGTCAAGGATATGACAGCCAGCAACATTGCAGAAAAGATGTTTCTTAGTCTCATTGTTTAATGTTTTTATTAATATGTATGTGTAAAACTGCCTCGGTTGGGTTGGTTTATGGCGTTTGCTTGGCGCAAATCATTGCAAAGGTACGCACTTTTATGCTATTTGTGTATATAAAGTGACCCTCATTTAGTGTTTTATACGTAAATTTGCAGCCCAAAATGGATATAAATCACAAATAGAAAAATGAACACACTTCGCAAGACTCTACTTTATTTATTGGTGTTGCCTTTTATGGCAGCCCTTATATTGCCCGAAACGGTCTCAGCCGATGAGGGTATGTGGCTTTTGGGTCGCACAGATCCGAAGGCTATGGCAGTGGCAAGGCAGCTAGGTTTGCAGCTTACCGATGAGCAGCTTTACGGTGAGGACGGCACATCGCTCAAGGACTGTGTCGTTGACTTCTCCGACTATTGCTCAGGTGTAATAGTGTCGGCTGACGGACTTCTTTTCACCAACCACCACTGTGGCTTCAGTGCCATCCAGCGTCTCTCAACAGTTGATGACGATATATTGAACAATGGCTTTGTGGCTCGTAGCCACGAGGAAGAGCGTCCTGCTGAAGGCATCTTTGTGAAGGTGTGGCTTCGCACCGAGGACATCACAGCTACCATCCAGCACCAGCTGGATAGCATCTATGCTACGGATAAGGATGTTGACCGTGAGGCATTGTATGCTGAAAATATTGATATGTTGCTTGACACATACGCGCTGGTCAAGGAACAGGAGTGTGAAGAGGCTGGCCAGAAAGGCATTGTGTGCGATGCCAAGTCATTCTATGGCGGCACAGTGTTCCTCCTCAACTACTATCGCCAGTACTCCGATGTTCGATTGGTATTTACCGTGCCGCAGTCGCTGGGTAAGTTTGGTGGTGACACTGACAACTGGATGTGGCCCCGTCAGACAGCTGACTTCAGTGTGTTCCGCATCTACACCGACAGTCTCGGTCAGCCAGCAGAGTACAGCCCTTCGAATATTCCGATGAAGCCAACACGTTGGGCCAAGGTTAGCCTTGATGGCTATCAGCCAGGCTCATACTGTATGACCATAGGTTATCCAGGCTCCACCAACCGCTACCTTTCGAGCTATGGCATCAACGAGCGTGTGAACGTTATTAATATTCCGATGATACAGGTGCGAGGCATCAAGCAAGATATCTGGACACGCTGGATGCGAGCCGACCGTGCCGTGGGCATCAAGTATGCCTCCAAACATGCTTCGTCAGCCAACTATTGGAAGAACTCCCAAGGTATGAATGAAGCTGTGCGTCGTCTGGGTATCATAGAGCAGAAACAGCAGCGTGAACAGCAGCTGCAGGAGTGGTTCAGTGCCAACGAACAGCTCAATGCACGTTTTGGTAATGTATATTCTAGCCTAGAGAAAGCATATTCGGATCGCCGAGAATCCTACAGTGCCATGTGCTTTCTCAACGAGACATTCCTCCGAGGCATAGAGATTGTGCGTATGGCGGCACGTGCCAAAGCGTTGTTGATGCGTTCAGGTAACGACAGACTGGAATCTACTCCTGAGACCGAGGAGTTCATCAGGGAGATGTACAAGGATTACGACCCGCGTGTGGATGAGGAGGTGATGGCTGCTTTGCTGGCCAACTATTCCGAGCAGGTAGGTCCGCGCTACTATCCTGCAATTTATAGCGAGATAGAGACGAAGTTTAATGGCGACTATGCAGCATACGCCCGCTATGTCTTTGAGAACTCCAAGCTGACAACTCTCGAAGGTGCTCGCTCATTGCTGATGGCTAAGGTGCGCTGGTCCAATCAGGTGGAAACGGCTGATAGTGCAGAACTGGAGGAACAGAATCGTTCAGCTTTCATGGCTCGTGTGGATAGCGACCCTGCCGTGCAGCTCTATGCCAGTGTCATGATTATGGTTCGTGAGGAGATAGCTCCGACCGTCATGGAGACAGAATACACTATCCAATGGAATGAGAACTTGCTTACTCAGGCTGTGCTAGAGTACGAACAGAATCAGCCACACTACTCTGATGCCAACTTCACCCAGCGCATGAGCTTCGGTATAGTCAGCGACTACACAAATGGCGACATACACAATGAATATTATACCACCATGCCGTCTCTCATTGAGAAGATAGAGACTGGTTCGGACAACCCGGATTATGCCATGCAGTCTGATGTGTTGTCGCTGCTCAAGAGCGGAGACTATGGTCGCTATGCCGACCCGACAACTGGTCAGATGCAGCTCTGCTTCCTCACTACCAATGACATTACTGGCGGTAACTCAGGTTCACCGATGTTCAATGGCAAGGGTGAGCTGATTGGTCTGGCTTTCGACGGCAACTGGGATGCCCTGTCCTCAGACATCAGTTTCGACCCGGCAATGACCCGTTGCATAGGCGTTGATATCCGCTTTGTGATGTGGCTCATAGACAAGTGGGGTAGAGCTGAGAATTTGGTGAAAGAGGTAGTTGAATAGCGGCATCCACAAAATGGACAAAGAGCATACTAACAGTCATACGGTAACAACTCTCCCCCTTGGTGGGGAGCGGGGAGGGGGGCTCCATCCCCTTCACCTCTTCCGTTATTGCCCTCTCTGCGGTTCCTCGCAGTTTGTGGAGAATAATGGGAAGTCGAAGCGTTGCCTTGACTGTGGATTTGTCTATTATCTCAATCCATCTGCTGCCACTGTGGCGGTTATCACTAATGAACGTGGAGAACTGCTGGTGGTGCGCAGGGCCAAGGATCCTGCACGTGGCACTCTTGACCTGCCTGGAGGATTCTCAGATTGCTACGAGACCAGTGAGCATGGTGTGGTGAGGGAAGTGAAGGAGGAAACAGGTCTGGATGTGGACAGGGTAGAGTTCCTATTCTCCATACCTAATCTGTATGAATATTCTGGTTTCACTGTCCATACCATTGATATGTTCTATCGCTGCTATGTCAAGACTGGTGATGATATACAAGCTCATGCAGCCGATGATGCAGCCGAGGTGATGTGGCTTCGTCCAGAGAACGTCAACCCTGCCGACTTCGGGTTGAAGAGCATCAGCAAAGGTGTGGAACGGATCAAGGCTTTGTTGGGCGAAACAACGATATAACGATATAGCGTAATAACGTAAAAACCGATATAACGTAATAATGAATAACAATATGAGAAAGAATTTTGTTGAAGAACTCCGTTGGCGCGGAATGCTGGCACAGATGATGCCTGGCACAGAAGAACTCCTGCAGAAGGAAATGGTTACAGCTTACTTGGGTACTGACCCAACCGCCGATTCCCTGCATATTGGTCACCTCTGTGGCATCATGATGCTGCGTCACCTGCAGCGTTGCGGACACAAACCCATCATCCTCGTTGGCGGTGCCACAGGTATGATTGGTGATCCTAGCGGTAAATCACAGGAACGCAACCTGCTCAACGATGAGACATTGCGCCACAATCAGGAGTGCATCAAGGCTCAGGTAGCCAAGTTCCTCGACTTCGAGTCGAAGGATGCCAACGCTGCTGAGATGGTTAACAACTACGATTGGATGAAGAACTTCACCTTCCTGGATTTCGCTCGTGAGGTGGGTAAGCACATCACAGTCAACTATATGATGGCCAAGGAGAGTGTGCAGCAGCGTCTTAACGGCACAGCGCGCGACGGTCTCTCATTCACTGAGTTCACCTACCAGCTGCTCCAGGGCTATGATTTCCTATACCTATATAAGAATAAGGGCGTGAAGTTGCAGCTGGGCGGCAATGACCAATGGGGTAACATGACCACAGGCACAGAACTCATCCGTCGCACACTTGGCAACGATGTGGAGACCTTTGCCTTGACCTGTCCTCTTATCACCAAGAGCGATGGCAAGAAGTTTGGTAAGACAGAGAGCGGAAACATCTGGCTCGACCCCAAGCGTACCACACCTTATCGCTTCTATCAGTTCTGGCTCAACGTCAGCGATGACGATGCCGAGCGCTACATCAAGATATTCACCTCTCTGGAGAAGGATGTCATCGATGCTCTCATTGAGGAACACAAGCAGGATCCTGGCCGTCGTGTGCTGCAGAAGCGTCTGGCGGAGGAGGTAACAGTCCTGGTACATTCCCGTGAAGCCCTTGACATGGCTATCGAGGCCTCTAACATCCTTTTTGGTAGAAGTACCAAGGATGCACTTGAGAAACTCGACGAACAGACGTTCCTCGACGTGTTCGATGGTGTGCCACAGTTTACAATCAGCCGCAGTCTTCTCGACGGCGAGGGCATCAAGGCAGTTGACCTCATGGCTGTTGAGACCCAATGCTTTCCCTCCAAGGGTGAGATGCGCAAGATGGTACAGGGCGGTGGCGTAAGCCTCAACAAGGAGAAGCTTGCACAGTTCGACCAGCCTGTCACCTCTGCCGACCTCATCGATGGCAAATATCTGCTCGTGCAGCGCGGCAAGAAGAACTACTTCCTGCTCATCGCCGAGTAAGCTATACACACCATTATCCCATCACATAAACGAGGATGTGCCTTTCTTGACACATCCTCGTTTTAAGTTTCTGCCGGCAAATACCTATACCCCTATCTCCCATTCCTCAATGCTGAGGGTCTCGGTGGAGAAACGGATGCCCACCTTGTAGATAGGCAGGCCGTCGGTCTGGTAGGGGATGGCGTAGCCTTGTGAATTGATTTGCTGCAGAGCCTCATGGGCTGTGCCGTTTATCTTCAGCTCAAACACGTAGGTGGCATCGGGCATACGAACCACCACGTCGGCACGGCCACGGATGGTCTTCACCTGAGTGCGGACATAGGCATTGAGCATGGAGAATATGAGGTAGAACGTCCACTCATAGAAGCCCTCAGCCTTCGCTACATCATCCAGCTTCTTCTTGAAACCCTCGATATATGGTAAGCCGGCTATGTAGGCTTGCATCTCACGCAATGCAAGGTCGAGGTCATTACGCTTCAACGAGCGCCAAAACCGGGCAGCAAAGCCATCCTGCACATCTTCCACATTCAATCCGCTGTAGGCTGGCAGCAGAGCTTCTGTCAGCCCTATGCGTACCTCTTGATTGGGAATGGCAACATTATATATATACGTCTCCGGGTCGTATCCCTTGATAGTGAGGTAGCCGGCCTGAAAAAGCAGCGGTAGGGCAGACATGAGTGTCTGTGTGGGGCGTTGAAGTGAGCTGTCAGGAACCTCAAAGTCATCCAGCGTGGTTATGTCTGTCTTGAAATGCTTCAGTTGTTCAATGAGATATGTGGGTGTTCCAGATTCGAACCAGTAGTTCTTTATGCGTCCCTCCATGAACGCGTTGAAGAGGCTGTAAGGGTTGTACAGGCCCTCGGAGTTCTCTGTGAAATGATAGCCGTCGTAGTGCTGCCTCAGACGCTGATACATGTCATCAACCGTGCAGTTGTTCTCCTCAGCCAGCAGTGCCACGTCCTCACCGAGCTGCTCGTGCAGCTCGGTTTCCGTTATGCCGCAAATGTTTGCGTATTTGCGGTACATGGTGATGTTCATCAGGTTGTTGAGTGTGGAGAATATGCTTACCTGACTGAAGCGTGTGATGCCTGTGATGAAGCAGAAGCGTATCATCGCCTCGCTGGCCTTGAGCGTCTGGTAGAACTCCTGCATCACGTGGCGGAAGGCGGCAAGCTGTTCATCGGTGTGAAGCACGTCAAGCAATGGCGCGTCGTACTCGTCTATGAGCAGTACCACCTGCTTGCCCTCTTGTCCATGAGCGGCTCGCAGCACGGCTGTAAGTTGTTTGCCAGGTGATGCGGCCTTATCGGTATTATACACCTTTACGTATGGTTCAAGCAGAAAGTATAGATTATCCTTAAGCTGCTCAACGGTGTTTGCCCCCTTGGCCATGCTCAAGTCGAGGTGTATCACAGGGTACTCCATCCACTCTGTCTCCAGCTCCATCACCTTCAGCCCCTCGAACAAGTCCCGCCTGCCCTCAAAGAAGGACTTGAAGGTGGTGGTGAGCAGCGACTTGCCGAAGCGGCGCGGACGGCTCAGGAAGATGTATTTGGCTGCGTCCTGCACCTGCCACATCAAATCCGTCTTATCTACATATACACACCCTCTGTTTATAATCTCTGAGAAGGTCTGAATACCCACTGGATAGCGTCTCTTGAGCTGAAACATATTACCTTAATATATTATTCACACCGCAAAGATATGCAACTTGTGCCGCCGTTCCTAATTTTGGAGTCAAAAATTGGCGCAGTTCTATGCCCTAAACATTCTGAACTGCAAGCTTTCCCCCAACACATTTAGTACATGTCTTCCTTCTACTTGAAGAACTACTTCCTGCTCATTGCCAGCTATACACACCATTATCCCATCACATAAACGAGGATGTGCCTTTCTTGACACATCCTCGTTTTAAGTTTCTGCCGGCAAATACCTATACCCCTATCTCCCATTCCTCAATGCTGAGGGTCTCGGTGGAGAAGCGGATGCCCACCTTGTAGATAGGCAGGCCGTCGGTCTGGTAGGGGATGGCGTAGCCTTGTGAATTGATCTGCTGCAGAGCCTCATGGGCTGTGCCGTTTATCTTCAGCTCAAACACGTAGGTGGCATCGGGCATGCGAACCACAATGTCGGCACGGCCACGGATGGTCTTCACCTGAGTGCGGACATAGGCATTGAGCATCGAGAAGATGAGGTAGAACGTCCACTCATAGAACCCCTCAGCCTTCGCTACATCATCCAGCTTCTTCTTGAAACCCTCTATGTAGGGCAGGCTGGCTATGTAGGCTTGCATCTCACGCAATGCAAGGTCGAGGTCATTGGAACGCAAGGCCCTGTAGAAGCGGATGGCGAAGCCCTGACGAACACTCTCCGTTCCAAGTCCAAGATAAGTTGGTATTAGTCCTTCCGTGAAGCCCACACGCACCTCCTGGTTGGGGATAGACAGTGTGTAGCTCTCTACAACCTTGTCATAGCCCTTGATGGTCAGGTAGCCCGACTGGTACAGAAGTGGCAGGGCATCAGTCATGGCCTCTGTGGGACGGTCGAATGCACTGGCTGAGGCTTCGATGCTCTCCATCGTGGTGATGTCCGTGCGGAAGTGCTGCATCTGGCGTATCAGGTATGAGGGAGTGCCGCTGTCGAACCAGTAGTTTGAGAGTTCTTTACTGAGGAATGCCTTCATGAGGCTGTAGGGGTTGTATATGTCCTCTGACTGTTTAGAGAAGTGATAGCCGTCGTAGCGCTTCTTCAGGAGACTGTGCATCTCTTCTGGTGTCACCTCATTGGCCTCTGCCAGCAGGGCGATGTCAGGAGCGAGTGTGGTGGTCAGCTCCGTCTCCGTGATGCCGCAGATGGCAGAGAACTGTGGCAGCATGGATATATTCATCAGATTGTTCAGGGTGGAGAAGATGCTCAACTGAGAGAACTTAGTGATGCCGGTGATGAAGCAGAAGCGTATCATCGCCTCGCTGGCCTTGAGCGTCTGGTAAAACTCCTGCATCACGTGGCGGAAGGCAGCCAGCTGTTCATCGGTGTGAAGCACGTCAAGCAATGGCGCGTCATATTCGTCAATCAGCAGTACCACCTGCTTGCCTGTCTGCTTGTATGCCTCGCTTATCAAGGTTGAGAACAGATTACCAGGTGTGCCGTCACTGCCACTGACATGCCACTGTTCCATATAGTCACGCAACATCCACTTGAGAGTATATTCCAGT
Source organism: Bacteroidaceae bacterium (assembly GCA_017620295.1). GTDB lineage: Bacteria > Bacteroidota > Bacteroidia > Bacteroidales > Bacteroidaceae > Physcousia. The sequence goes on along the minus strand of JAFZQR010000077.1, from coordinate 72,777 downwards.
CGCTCAACAGTACTCATGCTCTTGGCCATGCTCAGGTCGAGATGTATCACAGGGTACTCCATCCACTCCGTCTCCAGCTCCATCACCTTCAGCCCCTCGAACAAGTCCCGCCTGCCCTCAAAGAAGGACTTGAATGTGGTGGTGAGCAGCGACTTGCCGAAGCGGCGCGGGCGGCTCAGGAAGATGTAGGGTGACATGGCCTGCGCCTGCCACATCAGGTCTGTCTTGTCAACATATACATACCCGCCTTCCCTGATTCTGCTGAAGGTCTGAATACCCACTGGATAGCGTCTCTTGAGCTGAAACATATCACCTTAATATATTATTCACACCGCAAAGATATGCAACTTGTGCCGCCGTTCCTAATTTTGGAGTCAAAAATTGGCGCAGTTCTATGCCCTAAACATTCTGAACTGCCAGCTTCCCCCCAACACATTTAGTACATGTCTTCCTGCTACCTGAAGAACTACTTCCTGCTCATCGCCGAGTAAGCACCATTCATTCACTACATAAACAGTCCGCTAAGATCGCCCCATTTGTGGCGAGTCTTAGCGGACTGTTGTGTGTTATTACTCAAATTGTTCATTCAGCGGACACTTCAAATTCGCCAGCATAGGTGTTGTCGCCCACAATTATATATAAGGTATAAGTGCCAGTTGTTAAGGTTCCAAGGCTGACTGTAGTGGTACCGTTGAGGTATATATACCTTACACCTGATGATACGATGTTCTCACAAGCATCTTCTACTTCATAAGGAACTGCTCCCAAGTCACTATTACCCTCGAAAGTCAGCACGTTGGTCTCGTCATTGAATGTCACCGTTGGCAGGAAACTCAGGTTGATGGGTGATTTGGGTTTATTGTGGTTACCTAAACTTGGCCCAACTGGATTTAAGATTACAGTGGTGTCATCCGCAAATGTGATTTGCGGGATAATGGCAATTAAAGCCATACATAGGAAAAACTTTTTCATGTGATAATATGTTTAATGTTCGAATTGCAAATGTATTAATTATGATGGAGGTATGCAACAAGGTATATGTTTCAAGTTGTTTCAATTGTAGATATAAAACATATTGAAACGTTTGCTATATGTTTTCCTGACATTTTTTTTGTTCTGATTTAATAAATGATAGGTGAATGCTATACCTTTGCAATTATGAAACATCAGATTTTATTTATTTTTTAAGTATATTCATATCTTGCTCATGTCAGTTTGATAGGCAATTATCATTTGATGCTACTTTGACTGCATCCAGCTCGTTGTGTGATTCTAGCCCAGCAGAAGCGTTGTCTATGTTGGAAACGATTAAGGATTCAGTGTTACAGTCTTCAGAATATACCCGAATGTTATGGAGTCTGTTGTATATTAAGGCTCAAGACAAAATGGATTATATTTTCACTACAGATTCTATTATTCGTCCTGTTGCCATGTACTTTGAAGAACATGGTACACCAAATGAAGCTGTTGAGGCATTATTCCGCTTGGGGAGAGTCTATACAGAGATGCATTTTTATCCTCAAGCGGTATCTGCATATCTGAAATGTATTGATTACTCAGAAAAAAACGCATATCCCAATAATAGTACATATTTATATGCCTGTTCTCAATTAGATGGGATATATGTTGAACAAAACAATTATAAGGATGCGTTAATGGTGGCTCGTAAAGCCTATTCACATGCATATAATTGTGGCCTTGTTAATCCAACGTATATTATGGATGTTGCTACACCATTTGCTCATCTAGGTTTAAAAGACTCTGCAGATCATTATAATATGATGGCATTTAATGAGATTGTCCGCACTCATAGTGAAGCACAATACTCCAGTATTATCACAGAGTTGTTGGACTATTATTCATTCCATCAGAACCAAGCTAAAGCTTCATTATTCCTGAAAACTCTAGATAGCATACCTACATCTTTGAGGGATAATAGCTACTACGTAGCAAAAGCCAGTTATTATGTAGCTTTCGGACCCGCAGACTCTGCGTTATACTATAATAATTATGCCTTAAGTGACAGCAGTAATATTAAACTACGAAAAGCAGCAGCACAAGGACTCATGTTGACATATTATAAACTTGGGGAATACGAAAAAGCATGTCAGTATTCATTGGTGTTTGCTCAAGCAGTTCAGACTCTAGTATCTCAAATGCAAATTGAAAAAACGAACTATGCTGTAAATGAGTATTCAAATCATAAACGGATAGAGGCGGAGGCAAAGGCGGAACGGAATGCTATGGAGCTTAAGATAACAGTTGTTGTCGCAGTTTGTTTTGTCGTAGTCGTAATACTGTGTTTTGTAATAGTCTACATCAGCCATAAGCGAAAAACTGAACATCAACAAAAGCAACTCATTGAAGAACTTTTGGAATCACAGGAACAGAAGAGGAAGCTAACAATGGAACTGTCCTATGCATCTATGTCAGACGATGATGAAAGACTCATTAATCGTTTCAAGAATGTAGGTGCTTTGAAAATGAATGAAAAGCCAATAACAAACCATGAATGGAATAGCATAATGAAATTGCCATATCCCACATTCGTTGATGAAATGACGAGAGAATGGCCGGAGATAGGTTTAGAGGAACGCCGTATAGCTGTACTGATAAAGTTGGGTTTTACTAGTACGGAAATAAAAAACATAACTGGATTGTCTAGAACGACTATTTACAGACGTAAAAAAGGGATTTTAGAACGTTTGGATAAATACCTATCATAGTAAACAAGCATGTGATAATGTTTCAAGATGTCTTATTAGACTGAATGAAACAAAATGGAACATTATATATTTGGTGTCATAAGTTGTTGGTGACTATTTTTGCGGCATTATCAACTATATCTATTACCCATTAAAACCAACAATCTTATGACAACCAACAAATTCTCTTTTTACTGGCTGATGATATCAGCATTTATCGTTAGTTTTGCATCGTGTAAGAATGACGACGAAGTATTGACTATGGATGACTCATCTTCCTTTATTACCTCTAACGGTTCTCATTATGTGACGTATGAGCAAGCACTGAGGCAGGCTATACAGTTCCTAAGCAGCGATGATGAAGAGAGTATAGTTACACGTGCAAATCGATTTGTCGTAGAAGACCATTATGAATATGTGTCACCAGTAGCGACTCGTTCCTTAAGCAATACCAATTTCACTCCTTCGCGTTTCCATGTTATCAATTTCGCATATAACGGTGGGTTTGCAGTAGTTGCGGCAGACAATCGTGCCACACCAATTTATGCATACTCTGACGAGGGCTAATACATGAATTATTCATTCAACTCTATTGTGTAACTATTATGAGAATTCAAACAATTTCAAGAAACGTCATCATTGCAATGATGTCTATGGTTGTAATGTGCGGATGTGACAGTGAAGATAATGAAGGAGTGTCAAATGTGCAGCCAACAGAGAACGACAGCACGGCAAACAATGCTGGGAACACCGCCTCATGGCCGGAATTCAAGATCGGAACGTATGCGAATGTGAATTCAGGCTTGTTTGCCTATGACGAAAACCTGAAGCCATATTTACGCAATGTGACAGAGATTGACAGCAAGGCATTTCATGACAATCTGGATGGAACGGTATGGGAGCTTACTCCAGACCAAAGTTTCACTCTGAACATAGATGGAGATAGTACGAGTCTGTTGAGTTTGGTTGGCACTCGCGATGCAAGCTTCGTACGCATAATGAACCAACAATATTACAGCTACCTGCCATGGTATATGCCAGATATCCCAAGCGAAATACACAGTGTGGACTATGAGTACGATTCAAAGTGCAATGCCATAAAGTATGCGACCAGTGACAGTATGTTTGTGCTTGGTGCCACGGAGACGAGCCTGTGGCTGTATAAATACTCTGGTTTACAGCACTCGAAGACGATGGACACGATGGTACAGACTATTACAGTCTATCACTATGCCCGCATAACTGATGAAGCCTTGCCAGAGAATTGGACAGAAGAGAGACTTCTGGCTGGACTTGACTTGGAGCTTAACAGGCTGGAGATAAAGATTGGCGATGATGGTCTGGCGTATGCTCCAGATGTTCCCAGTATTACACGTGAGGACTTCGACAGGTACGTAGTAGGTGGGCACTGGCAGACACCTTGCTGGGCAACATGGGCTTCTACGGGGAAGACATATTACCTCAACAAGAATATTACTACACTACTACTCGGTCGGGAAGGTGTGTTGTGGTATTTTGCTGTAGATGACACCTCCGTAATGGAACTGTATTCGGATTGTCTGATAGACTACAATCAACCACAGGAAGCGCATCTCTTCACAAAGGAATGGACATATGACTCATATGATGAGGCAACTAATACGTTATACAACGATGGTGAGAAACTGATGAGTATAGTATGTGTCTCAAACGAGCGTCTGGTTTATATCCGATACATGAAGGACGAGAACAACAAGCCGTTGTCCTACATTTATGCCGTAAGACCCATAGCTGCTGAAGACTTTCCGACAGTGTGGGATAAATAGATTATGCCGAATTAAAGGGGGATACTGTCAATTTCCATCTTAGCACTAATTGAGAGAAATACTGTCCGCTAAGAATTGCCTCCAATGTGGCACTCTTAGCGGACAGCTGTGTGGAATAATCTATTTGGGCCTCTTGTAAGAATATTGTGAATGCTATAACTTTGCAAAGTCAAAACGCATAAATGGGGTCAATAGAATGTATAGGGAATTGCATATAAATATGATGGTTAATCGCAGCCTTTCAGGGGCAGTGAAGCCCATTATGCCTGCTTTTGATGTTGGATTATGCACCAAATCATAGTCACAAAGGTCATCATATAACGTTACATTAATCCCATGCCACAGCAGCATGGGATTTTTTGTAGGCAGAAAGCATGAGTAACCTGATGAGGATAGTGTTGAAACGTGCTGAGACAACTGTCAATATCTGCTGAGGAAAGGAACAATATCTGCTGAGGTTTTGTTCCTTTCCTGCCGAGGTTTCATCACTTATCTGCTGAGTAATCAGTCTTTACCTGCTGATGAAGTGCAATTCAAGGGGAGACAACGCTGCAATTCCCCTCAGATTTCTCTCCATTTCTGCCGAGAAAAGCCCGCTTTTAGCCCTGCAATTCGTAGAAATTCCTAACTTTCGCACCCTATTTCCTGCCCACAAAGGTATATACGCCCCTCTCCTATCGGCGAAGAGGGTCTTCAGAGTAGTGACTAAATGTCACTACGGCCCGATGAGGGGAGCCATACCTCCTATGGCGACGGAGGCTAGGGGTCGGGGGTGAGGCTGTTACTCCGTCTTAATACTCAGCACCCCTTTTTTCAAGCCTTTTGCTGAGGCTTCGAGGGTGATGGTACCTGCCGTGGACTTGCTCTGAACTATGGCTGTGAGCTGCCCTGCGAAGGCGTGGTGCTGGGGCAGGTGGAAGAGGTCGAGGTTGGCGGCATCGCCGTTGGCTGCTGCACGGAAAATGCCAGCTCCATTGACGTTGAACTTCACGAGGTCGGCAGCATTCGGGATGAGGTTGCCATCCTTGTCAACTATGCGCACAGTGACATAGCAGAGATCTTCACCGTCGGCTGACAGCACGGTGCGGTCGGGGATGAGCTCTATGTGATGGGGACGGCCTGCGGTGCGCATGGTGGCGGAGCGCCCATCGGGTGTGACCACCTTCACTTCACCGGCCTCATACTTAACATCGGTCCACATCAGACGATAGCGGCGCAGGAGCCAGAAGGGGTCGCCAGCGGCTTTGGCTGCATCGCTTTCAGCCTTGGTGTACTTGTGCTGCACACCCTGACTAACGCCGTTGACGAAGAGCTCGGCCTGCGGAGCATCGGTATAGACGAACACAGGTACAGTCTGTCCTTCCATGTCTGGCCAAGTCCAGTGGGGCAGGATGTGCAGGGTCTGAGCGTTGCTGTTCCATACGCTGCGGTAGAGATAGTAGCGGTCCTTGGGTAGAGAGGCGAGGTCTATGATACCGAACAGGCTGCTGTGAGAAGGCCATGCGTCGGTGTCGTAGGGCGATGGCTCGCCAAGATAGTCGAAGCCTGTCCATACGAACTGTCCAATCTCCCAGTCGTGGTCGTCGGCATTAGCGAAATCGACATCAGGAACATTGCTCCATGAGCAGTACTCCAAGTCGTAGCCAGTACTTTGGTGGTCTTCGTATAAGGCATTGTACTTCAGCTCGGCTGGTAGCTTATACACACCTCGTGAACTAACTGTTGAGCTGGTCTCAGAGCCAAGCACGATGTTCTGAGGTAGTCTTGAATAAGCTTCCTCATAGCGGTGTGCACGATAGTTGAAGCCAGGTATGTCGAGAAGGGCGGCAAATCCGTTGTCAAGCACTGCACTCACCTGGTCCATTCCGCAGGTGACAGGACGCGTTGGATCCTCGCGGTGGCAAATGTTCTGTAGGAACGATGCCACCTGATAGCCGTTGGGTGTCCACTGAGAAGGCACTTCATTGCCTATGCTCCACATCACCACAGCAGGTGAGTTGCGGTAGTGGCGAAGCATGTTGACCATGTCCTTCTCAGCCCACTCCTCGAAGTAGCGGTGGTAGCCATTCTTGCATTTCGCTTTGTCCCACTCGTCGAAAGGCTCCAGCATCATCATGAAACCCATAGAGTCGCACAGTTCCACAAGCTCCGGTGCAGGCATATTGTGGCTGGTGCGGATGGCATCACAGCCCATGTCTTTCAGAAGTGTGAGTTGTCGGCGCAGTGCAGCGCGGTTCACGGCGGCACCGAGAGGGCCAAGGTCGTGGTGGTTGCATACGCCTTGGAACTTGCGTGGCTGTCCGTTGAGGAAGAAACCGCGGTCTGGTATGAACTCTATGGTGCGGATACCGAACACCTGTTCATACTGATCCACCTGTTCATCTCCATCATATACCTTTGTCATCAGACGGTAGAGGTTAGGCTGTTCGGGCGACCACAGACGTGGCTGTTCAACGATGAAGTTCTGTTGGAAGGGCTGTCCGTGGGCTATGGCCAGTGTGTTGTCTTTCGATGCCACAACCTCACCATTAGCTCCAACGATGTCGGTGAGCAGCTGCAGCTTCTTGCCTTCGGCGTTGTCCATAGTGTAGCGCACTGTGACGGCGGCATCGCCGCTGGGCAGCATCTGTGTTGTGACTTGCGCTCCCCAGACAGCTACGTGGACATCGGCTGTATGCACAAGATGTACGTTGCGGTATAGACCTGCACCGCAATACCAGCGGCTGCTCTGTTCTCGGTTTTCCAAGCGCACGGCAAGTGTGTTGGGCTGTCCGTCATGTCGGAGCAGTGAGGTGACATCCACATAGAATGAGTTGTAACCGTAGGGCCAGAAGATAGCCTCTGTACCATTGACATAGACGTGTGCCTCACTCATGGCTCCGTCGAAGACGAGGGTGGTGCGTCCGTCAGCCGGTGCATTGAAGGTCGTACGATACCATCCCACTCCCGTGTATGGCAGACCACCTGTGCGCCCAGTCTTCCATGATGCCACACTCTCGCCGTTCTGCGTTACTGCCACGTTTTGCAGGTCACAGTCGCGGGAGAAAGGTCCAGTGATGGCCCAGTCGTGCGGTATGGTGACACTCTGCCATTCGCTGTCGTTGTGGTTGGGAGCTTGCGCATCTGCCACATCGCCTCGATGAAATCGCCAGTTATTGCGAATTAGTTGGTCTGTGCGTTGGGATAAAACGGTGCTGGCGCTAATGGTTGCCGCTGCAAGAAGTGTGAAAAGTCGGATGTTCATATTGTCGCTTTTTATGACATTGTTTATTGACAAAGGTAGTATTTCTCAACCTCGTATCACGCTACAGATGCAAAAAACTTATAAAGATGGCTGGATAAATGAGGCAAAATGCAAGGATATGCACTGTAGGTGATTAAAAAAGCGTACCTTTGCACCGCTTTATCGCACCTCTATTATGCGTTTTATCCGTCGTTTGGACTCATATGTACTCAAGCAGTTCTGCCTGTTGTTTGCAGGCACGTTCTTTATATGCTTGTTTATCTTCATGATGCAGTTCCTGTGGCGGTGGGTTGATGACCTCGTTGGTAAGGGCCTGTCGTTTGTTGTGTTGGGCAAGTTCTTCTTCTATGCCTCCATGACCTTGATACCACTCTCCCTGCCGTTGGCTCTGCTGCTGGCTTCACTTATCACATTCGGTAACCTCGGCGAGCGGCTGGAGTTGCTGGCTTTCAAGGCTGCTGGTATTCCGTTGGTGCGAATAATCCGCCCTGTGTTCATCTTTGTCGCTTTGGTGTCGGGAGGCTCTTTCTATTTCCAGAATGTCATAGCACCAGAGTCGTTCAAGCAGATGGCAGCACTCATATACTCGATGAAACAGAAGTCGCCAGAGCTGGAAATCCCTGAAGCCATCTTCTACAATGAGATACCGGGTTACAACCTCTTTGTGGAGCGTAAGGACTTGGAGACAGGTATGCTGTATGGCATACTCATCTACACCCAGGGTAGCAGCTTTGATGATACTCAGATTGTTCTGGCTGACTCAGGTCGCATACAGACGACAGCCGAGCAGATGCATCTGAAACTCACACTATATGATGGAGAACGTTTCCGTAACATGCAGAACACCGGCAGTGCTATGGATCGTGGCACCGTACCATATATGCGTGAGACATTCAAGGTTGAGGTGGACCTTATACCTTTCGACAATGACTTCAGTGTGATGGATGCAGGTCTCTTCAGCGGAAACGCACAGACCAAGAACCTAAATCAGTTGACAGCTGGTATTGACAGCTTGCTTCTGCGCCTTGACAGTATAGGACAGACACAGTACCAGCAGTATAGCTATGGGTTCCTGAATCATATTCATCTGGCCGGCCGGCCTGACTCGGCAGCCTTGGTGGCTAGGGCAGATAGCAATAGTGTTCCATTTGACACATTGCTCAACCGATTGACCGACTCTGAGCGAAGCCGTGCAGCACATATAGCTTGGGAGCGTTCTAGCAGTGGTGTGTCCCAAAGTGCATTGATGATGGACTACAGTTCCGGTGAGAACCGCGCCCTGCGCATGCACCAGCTAGAACGTCACAAGAAGTTCACTCTGTCTGTGGCCTGCTTGATCTTTTTCTTTATTGGAGCCCCGCTAGGTGCTATCATCCGTAAGGGTGGACTGGGTGTGCCTGTGGTGGTGTCGGTGGTGATATTCATTTTCTACTACATGGTCAACGCCACAGGCGAAAAGATGGCCAAGAGTGGTGAGTGGGATGTGACCTTTGGACTTTGGTTGAGTAGTATGGTTCTGGCTCCGATTGGGGCATGGCTTACCTGGAAAGCCAATCAAGATTCAGTCGTGTTCAATGCCGAGGGCTATCAGATGTTGTTCCGCCGGATATTCGGCCTTCGCCAGCATCGAGCTATTGTCCGCAAGGATATTATCATGAATGAACCCGACTATGCACGGCTTCTGCAGGAACTGCCGGCATTTGCATCTGCATGCAGCGAATACAACGAACAGCATCACCTGCGTCGTATGCCCAACTACTTCAGGGTGTTCTTCCGCTATGAACCGGACGAAGCCGTCATAGAACTGTCCAACCAGTTGGAACAGTATGTCGATGAATTGGCTAATTCGCAGGATTCACGCACCATCTCCATCCTGAACGAGATACCGATACTCATACCTGATGCCCACACACGTCCTTTCCGTAGGCGGCGTCTGAACATGGCTGTCGGACTACTGTTCCCCATTGGCATTATATGGTGGTGGCGTATCTGGCGCTATCGACTGCGTTTGTGGCATGATCTCACACAGCTTCAAAAACAGTGTGCTGCGCTTATCCAGCGTATAGAGACTACCACCTGAGACTTCAAATAATAATTCCATATACATATATTATATTATGCTATCAACCATAGAAGATGCTATCCAAGACTTTCGGGAAGGCAAGTTCGTGATTGTTGTTGACGATGAAGATCGCGAGAACGAGGGCGATTTCATAACTGCGGCTGAGACCATAACTCCAGAGAAAGTCAACTTCATGCTGCGTGAAGGTCGCGGGGTGCTGTGCGCCCCAATTACTATAAGCCGTGCCGAACAGTTGGAGCTACCTCACCAGGTGCAGGATAACACCTCCATGCTTGGCACTCCTTTCACAGTCACTGTTGACAAACTTGAAGGGTGTACGACAGGTGTCAGTGCTGCCGACCGTGCAGCTACCATACGCCATTTGGCCAACCCCAGCGCTAAAGCAGCCGACTTTGGACGGCCTGGTCATATCAATCCGTTGTATGCACAAGACCGTGGAGTCCTGCGACGGGCTGGTCACACCGAAGCTAGCATAGATTTAGCTAGGTTGGCAGGGCTGCAACCTGCAGCAGCATTGATAGAGATCCTAAATCCAGATGGGACAATGGCTCGCATGCCACAGCTACAGGAAGTGGCAGAGCGTCATGGCATACGCATCATAACCATACGTGACCTTATTGCATATCGCCTGAAACGTGAGCAGATGGTGGAGGCGGCGCCGGAGGTTGACCTCCCAACAGCTTACGGACATTTTCGCGACATCACATTCCGTCAGCTCTCCAATGGGTTGGAGCATGTGGCTCTAATCAAGGGACAATGGGAACCTGATGAACCAATTTTGGTTCGTGTGCATTCATCATGCGCCACAGGCGACATCTTCGGCAGTCAGCGTTGTGACTGCGGTGAGCAATTGCATCGCTCAATGCAGATGATAGAAAGAGAGGGTAAGGGTGTTGTCCTATATATGAATCAAGAAGGACGTGGAATAGGACTGTTTAACAAGATGAAGGCCTATAAGTTGCAGGAGGAAGGCGACGACACCGTAGAGGCCAATGTACATCTTGGATTCCGGCCCGATGAGCGCGACTATGGTGTTGGTGCACAGATATTGCGACAACTGGGTGTCCATAAGATTCGTCTTTTGACCAACAACCCCGTGAAGCGTGTGGGACTGGAGGCGTATGGACTGGAGATTGTTGAGAACGTGCCTATAGAGGTACAGCCCAACAGGTACAATGAGCGCTACCTCCGCACCAAGCAGGAGCGTATGGGGCACACGCTACATTTCAATAAGTAATCAGAGAGTGAGGGCTTCAATGGCAAGGCGGTAGGAGTTGAGACCAAAGCCGCAGATGACGCCGCGACACACGGCACTGATAAAGCTGTGGTGGCGGAACTCTTCACGCTTATGCACGTTGGAGATGTGTACCTCTATCACAGGTGCGGTCACTGCACTGATGGCATCACGTAGGGCGATGCTGGTGTGGGTGTATGCTCCAGCGTTGAGTACAATACCGTCGCAGTTGTAGCCCACTTCATGGATTTTGTCAATGAGAGATCCCTCGCAGTTGCTTTGGAAATAGTCTATCTGGATTTCCGGAAAAGCGCGTCGCAGTTCTTCAAGATAGTCGTCGAAGCCGCGTGAACCATAGACGGTGGGTTCGCGTTTGCCCAGTAGATTAAGGTTGGGACCGTTGATGACTTGTATTCGTTTCATGGTGTGGGTGTTTATTTGTCACGCTTAATGACGTAGTCGATATATGTCTGTAGGGAATTGGCTATATCGGTGTTGTGAAGCTGTTGTGTGATATTGAAGACTTCTGTGCGTAGGCGTTGCATTTCAGCCTCGGCATAGTCTGCACCACCACGACTGATGGCAAAGCGTGTCAGTGACAGACACTCGTCGTTGGTGGCCTCGCCCTTGCGTGCTTTCAGGGCTAGTTGTTGCATGGCTTCGTCGTTGGAGGTGTTGAGAGCGTAGATTAGTGGCAGTGTCACTTTGCCCTCTCTAAGGTCTGTGAATTTGGGCTTACCTGTCTGCTTGCTGCTGTCGAAGTCAAGAAGATCGTCGCGTAGCTGGAAACACAGGCCAATGAGATGCCCCACATGTTCCAACGCTTCCACGGTCTTGTCGCTGCCGCCGCCTAACAGGGCACCTGCGAAGGCAGCAGTGGAAAAGAGAGAGGCTGTCTTCTTGGCAATCACACTATAGTAGCGTGCTTCGCTGAAATCTCTGTCAGAGGTTATGTCCATCTGCTCCAGCTCACCATCTGCCAGCTGTTGACCGAGCCAACCTGTACGTTCCATCAAACGGGTATTGCCTGAAATGGTCACTTCTTGCAGGGCTTTTGATGTGAGGTAGTCACCGACCAGTACTGCAGCCTTGTCGCCCCATAAGGCATTTACCGAGGGTTGTCCGCGTCGCATATCGCTCTCATCCAACACGTCGTCGTGAAGAAGTGAGGCTGTGTGCAAGAGTTCCAGCCCAACGGCAGCATGAAGGGCTGCATCACTGACCTGTCCAGCCTCTAGGGCGCAGAGCAGAACCAGCGTTGGACGCATCATCTTGCCTTGTCGCTGACCTACATGATGCAACGCAGCACTCAGAAGTGTGTTGTCGGTGACAAGGGCGCAGCGGAAGCATTCGGCATAGCGCTTGAGGTCATCCTGTATGGGGCGTTGTATGGTTTCAAGCATAATCGGACGCAAAGGTAATGAATTTTTATACTATGAGCCGCGATATGGCCTAATTTTACCTACCTTTGTGGACAAAAAGATTGCATTATGAAACCTAAACTGTTTCTTCTGGACGCTTATGCCCTCATATATCGTGCCTATTATGGGCTAATCAAGAATCCGCGTATCAACAGCCGGGGCGAGAATACATCGGCTGTCTTTGGCTTCATACGTACACTCGACGAGGTGCTGGCCAAAGAACAACCAACGCATATTGCCGTGGCTTTCGACCCTCATGGGGGAACCTTCCGTCACAAACGTTACCCTGACTACAAGGCCCAGCGTGAACAGACTCCAGAGGCCATACGCTTTGGTGTGCCGATTATCAAGCAACTATTGCAAGCCTACAGAATACCTGTAATAGAGGTGGAGGGCTATGAGGCTGATGATGTGATAGGTACGCTGGCAGCGCAGGCAGATGCTCAGGGCATTGACACTTATATGATGACCCCTGACAAGGACTATGGGCAGCTCGTAACTGAACATGTGCGCATGTTTCGTCCGCGTTCTATGGGGCCAGGATTTGAAGTGATGGGGCCGGAGGATGTCTGCAAGAAGTGGGGCATAGAACGTACGGAGCAGGTGGTTGATATGCTGGGCTTGATGGGAGATGCTTCCGACAACATTCCTGGTTGCCCTGGAGTTGGCGAGAAAACCGCTGCCACATTGATACAGCAGTTTGGCTCCATTGAGAACCTGTTGCAGCACACTGACCAGCTGAAAGGCGCATTGCAACGCAAAGTCGTTGAGGGCGAGGAACAGATAAGACTATCGCGATGGCTGGCCGAGATTGTGCGTACTGTGCCAATAGAGTTGGATATGGATGCTTTGGAGAGACGGGAAGCGGATGTAGATGCTCTCAATACCATATTCTCTGATCTAGAGATGCGCTCACTGATGCGTAAGGTGGAGGATAGTACAGTTGTGAAACCGTCTGCTCAGTCGCGTCCTGTTGCAAAGCAGCCATCAGCCGACACCCAGCAATACTTGTTCGGTGAGGAAGTTGAAGAGGTGGCATCTGCTGTTGTGGAGCAGGCTGTGATGAATAGCTATGACCCAGCTGTGGCCAGGTATCATCTCGTTGACACACCAGAAGCACGCTTTCAGCTGGTGTGCGACGTACTGCTACGAGCTAAGGAGGTGTGCATAGACACGGAGACTACCAGTACAGAGTCTGTCGCTGCAGAACTGGTGGGCTTGAGTTTTGCTGTGAAGGAAGGTGAGGCCTACTATGTGCCAGTGCCTGCTGACAGGGCTGAGGCACAATCCATAGTCGATGAGTTCAGATGCGTCTATGAGTCTGACGGTATTTGCAAGGTGGGGCAGAACATGAAGTACGACATGAATGTACTGGCTCGCTATGGAGTGGAACTCAAAGGTGAGTTGTGGGATACCATGATAGCTCATTACGTGCTTCAACCGGAGATGCGGCATGGCATGGATGCTATGGCAGAAGCCTATTTGGGCTATCGTACAATACATATAGAGCAGCTCATAGGAGAGCGTGGACGTGGCAAGACACAACGCTCGATGCGGGATGTGCCTCCGGCTGAGGTCTGTCCATACGCTGCTGAGGATGCCGACATAACGCTGAGACTGAAGAACAAGTTCATGCCCATGTTGGAAGCTGAGGGTTCGTTGAGGCTGTTCAAAGAGGTGGAGATGCCGCTAATGCCTGTGCTGGCAGAGATGGAGCGCAATGGTGTGCGCATAGATACAGATGCCTTACAGCTGGCTAGCAAGGAGATGACTGAGCAAATGAACGCAGTGGGTGAAAAAATACAGACCTATGCTTGGGACGGGTTTAATATCTCCTCGCCGCGACAGATTGGTGAACTCCTGTTTGAGCGTTTGCAGTTGGTGACCAAGCCTAAGAAGACAAAGACAGGACAGTATGTCACCAGTGAAGATGTATTGGAGACGTTACGAGACAAGCATCCAGTTGTGAAGATGATACTTGACTACAGAGCCAAGAAGAAGCTTATATCAACATATCTGGACGCTTTGCCTGAACTTATAAACCCAGATACAGGTCATGTCCATACATCGTTTAATCAGACTGTTGCAGCTACAGGCCGACTGTCTAGCTCAAATCCCAATTTGCAGAACATACCGGTACGCACTGAAGAAGGTCGTGAGATACGTCGTGCGTTTGTGCCAGAGCCTGGACAATTGTTCTTTAGTGCAGATTACTCTCAGATAGAGTTGCGAATAATGGCACATCTCAGTGGGGATGAGAGTCTCATTGATGACTTCATACAGGGACATGACATCCATGCTGCTACAGCAGCCAAGATATTCCATAAGACTATAGACGAGGTGACACGTGAGGAACGCGGTCGGGCCAAAACGGCCAACTTCGGTATCATATATGGTATCACCACCTTTGGCCTTGCTGAACGGCTAGGCATTCCACGTGGCGAGGCCAAAGAACTTATAGATAACTATTTCGAAACCTATCCGCGTGTGCAAGCATATATGCAGGAAAGTATAGCAAGGGCACGTGAGATGGGATATACGGAGACCATACTGCATCGTCGTTGCTATTTGCGCGATATCAATTCGGTCAATGCCACTGTTAGAGGCTACGCTGAACGCAATGCTATCAATGCGCCAATTCAGGGTTCTGCTGCCGACATTATCAAGCTGGCCATGATACGAATTTATAAACGTTTCCACGATCAGCATCTGCGCTCTCGCATGATACTGCAGGTGCATGACGAACTCAATTTTTCTGTCCTGCCAGAAGAACGTGAGTTGGTTCAGCAGATTGTTATTGATGAGATGCAAGCCGCATATCAGCTGCGTGTGCCACTCATAGCAGACTGTGGTTGGGGCGAGAACTGGCTAGAGGCACATTGAACACGCACGATAGCTGTTGCTGAAGCATACGCTTCGTATCCTTACATTGATAAAGGGGCAACCTCACGGCTGTCCCTTTACCAATTGTTAGCTTATGATTTATAAAACGAGAATTGAAACTTCACAGTTTCTGGAAGGCGTTTTTCATCTAAGCACTAACGAAGATTATATATTGAAAAGCAAATGATTCGTTTTGTGTCAAGGCATTGGCATGTCTTCTTGTGTTTGGACTTTGATGAATGATGTGCTATCCGCTGCCGACTCCACTAGTTCAGCTGAGTAGGTCTCCGGATGGGCGGAAGTTGTGGACTCCAGCACAAATTCGGCATGAGCCATGTCCGATTGGCTCTCACTGCTGACGTTGCCTGGGTTGTTCATCACTGTGCCAATGACGATGGCGAAAGCAACGATGGCTGCTGCACGGAATAGTGGACGCATCCGCTGGTATAGAGTGATGCGTCGTGGCGTCACTACTCGTGTTGATGTCAGTTCCATGATGCGCTTGTTGAAGTCGGCATCCAGATGAGCCTGCGACAATTCGTGCTGAGCTGCAAACAGCGACTGCCATTGTTTGAGATGCGTGGGTACATCGTCCTGTGCGAAGAATTCCCGCAGGATGCGCTCTTCATGAATAGTTGTCTCGCATTGGAGATAACGTTCTATGAGCTGTTCGATGTACTTATAATCCATAGTTCTCAATTTTGCTGTAAGCTGTTTTGATGCGTTGGCGGGCCCGGAATAGATAGACTTTGACTTGTTCTTCCGTAAGTGACAACTCATTGGCTATATCCTTGTATGTCATGCCCTCAATGTCGCGCAGACGTATCACATCATTTTGTGGCGGTGGCAGGCTCTCCATCATGTCGCAGATGGTGGTCAGTCTTTCGCGTTGCTCGAATGTTATGTCGCTGCCAGTGAAAGCTGTGTGCCTATCGGCTTGTTGGGTAGGGTCGGGTAGTGATGACATTCTATCCATTCTTTGTCGGCGGTCGAGTGCCAAACGGCGGCATATTTGTGAGAGCCACCCTCCCATATTGGCTATTTCATCCCATTCATTGCGGTGATTCCATGCCTGCATCATCGTGTCTTGGACCACATCTTCGGCCTCTGCCGTGTGGAGGGTAATGCTTAAAGCCAGCCTGTAGAGCTTGTCGCGGTGTGGCAATATGTCTCGTTGAAGTGTCTTTTCTTGCATTACTCTATTATTACGACGAACAGCTGTAGCAAAAGTTACAGCTGTTAACATGGTTTAACGTTTTGACGCATGCTTTGTACTCCCGAGGGGAATCGAACCCCTATCAAAGGTTTAGGAAACCTCTATTCTATCCATTGAACTACAGGAGCATGCCAATATGGTGTGGCATTCGGTGTGCAAAAGTAGTGGAAATGGCTGAACTTATCAAATTTCAATAGTGTTATTATACATTGGTGCTGCAAGTTCTCATCCAGTTTCTGACAAGACTTGTCAGGGTATTGTCTGGCTATAGTCCAAGTTCCTGCTCTATTGTGGCATTGATGTCAGTTATTTGTTCTGCTCGATACTTCATTTCTGAGCCTCTGCCAATTATGAAATAGGTTGGCAATTGATTGACCTGGTATAGTCGTACCATGTCGTTGGCAATTCCCTCAGAGCAATAGACGCACACCCAGGGTAGGTTCTCGCTTACTGTTTTCCAATAATGCTCATTGGCATCCAGGGAAACCTGGTAAATTTCCAGTCCTCTATCATGATATCGTATGTAGAGGTCTCGCAGTTCTAGGTTGCGTTGTGGTGAGTTGGGCAGGGAGTAGGCTGTGAAATCCAGCAGTACAACATTGTCGGGGTAGTCACTCAATCGATGCTCGCGTCCGCGAATGTCTGGGAAACCGAAGTCGATAATGCCGGTTTGTCGTATCTTTGTACTATCTATCTCCAGCTCCACTTGTCGTGGCACACGTGTATTGCGATGTCCTCTCAGGGCAATGTTCACAAGATTCTGTGTTCTCAGGCTGTTTGGGTACAGGTCGTTCCATTGAGTGGCTACAGCGGAGAAGTAGCGAACATCGTCGCGGTTATTGAGCGGGTCGAATACCATTTGTCCGTTGATAGTCTGGAACAGTGCGTAGTAGGCTGCTGCCGAGGCTGGGTTTGGTAAGATGTAATCAGCCTTCAGGGTGTTTTTGTATTGTTCTATGAGTTGGTAAGCCCGCTGTGTGCGTTGGTATTCGGTTAGGGAGGCGTCGTTCCTGAGGGCTGCAAGCTGCATCTGTAGCTGTATGGCTAGCTGTGAGATGGTTTTGATTTGGCGTGAGTCGTCGTTACCTTGGATGTCGTAGTTGACGCTCATGTCTGTCAGTGCAGCTATTACTGTGATGGTTTCTGTGCTGTCAACCACAAAGTTTATGTGGCGGTTCCCAATGCGTAAACGGTAGAACTCAGGATTTGAAGCTGTGTCGGCTACGATATCAAAGCTGAAAGCACCTTCTTGAGAGAGCTTTACATGACCCATGTCACTAATGCTGTCCAGCATCATAGCTTCAAGTATTAGTGTGCTGTCGGTTGCATCTGAAATAGAGCCTTCCACATGAAACCTTTGTCTCGTGTCATCGGTGCATGAAACCATCGTTAGAAACAGATAGCTGATGACCAGCACTAACAGTGCCATTGCTATGACACCTGTCATGATGCGCTGGTTGATATTGTCGCGTTTGCGTCGTCTCATATTAATAATGTATATATGGTTTTACTTGTATCCTGTTTGAAGGTCAGATGCAGAAAGACGGTGCGCCGTGGTGTGGACGTACCGTCTTGTTCAATTCTGCTTTGCCGTGTGTGCTCGAAACGGGACTCGAACCCGTACAGCCGTTTCGGGCTAAGGGATTTTAAGTCCCTCGTGTCTACCAATTCCACCATTCGAGCCTAAGGCGATGCAAAAGTAGGTAAAAAAACTCATACAGTTGCATGATAAGCAGGAAAAGTTAATGTTGCTGGTTGGTTGTTGGCTATTCGGGTATAACCATCTGGCGCTTGAATACTTCGTTAAAGCTAATGATGGTCTCTGTTCTTTGAAGGTCTAGCGGGCGTATCTTGTCTTTGATAATCTCCATTAGGTGTGCATTGTTGCGACCATAGAGTTTTATGAACATATCGTAGCCGCCTGTTGTAACGTGGCATTCTACTATTTCAGGTATCTCCTGAAGCTGTTCCATGACGCGGTCAAAGTCTGATGGCTGCTTAAGGTAGATGCCTACAAAGGCGCAAGTGTCGTAGCCAACCTCCGATGGGTTCAGTATGAATTCCGACCCCTTGATGACTCCAAGCTTTGTTAATCGCTGAATACGTTGATGAACTGCAGCTCCGCTTACTTTGCAAATACGTGCTACCTCAAGGAATGCTATACGTGCATCCTTGGATATGATGGATAGAATTTGTTTATCTAGCTGATCGAGTGTTGCCATAGGGCGTAACAGGAATGGTGTTGTTTATTGTAAAGTTGTATTGTTAGTTTGTTGTAGCTCGTTTCTCACAGAAGCGGCGACCTCTGTTTTAAGAGGACGCCGCTTGATATTGGTGCAGGCTGTTGTCGGCTCAATACCGCATTAGCCCAAAGTTTTATTGTGCTTTCTTCGTTGCCGAATAGTTGATTTTCAGAGCCCATGCCTTACGCAACTGCTCCTTGATGTCGGTGACGATACCCATCTTTGTCTTGGTATCAACCTTCAGAGACATTACCTGTGAAGCTGGGTCTTCCATCGTTGTACGCTCCTGAGCCACAAAGTCAATCAACTCGGTTGTCTCAGCATAGCGGTCGTTCAGCTGGATGCGTGTCCTAGAACCCATTTGACCTATGAGCTGATCTGTTGGCGGACCTACGTAGATGAACGATACTGAAGACTTCTTTTCAAGCTTCTCCAACTGTGTTCCTTGTGGCACAGTGAACTTCACCTTCAGTGTTACCTCACGCATGGTGGTAACAATCATGAAGAAGAACAGGATGGTGAAAATCAAGTCAGGGAGAGATGATGTGTTCATCTCTGGCAGTTCGCGACTTCCTTTTTTAGCCATTAGTTTTGATCTCCATAAGTTTTAGGTTCAGCCTCGGAAATCTTCTGTGGGTAGATGGTGCGGATTGCAACCTTCTCTGCCTCAGAAAGCTTATCATAAGGCTTGCTGAAATATTTCTTGGCAGCTTCGTCACGGAGTTCATTATATGCACCCACGATGACATCCTGCACATCGAAGTAAACCTGATAGGGCGTGCCACGGTCGGTCTGTACTGATACGACATGCTTCTCAGTGATGTTGCACATACCTATAAGTTCAACTTCTCTCGGGTAGAGCTGAGGCAGACGCGAGTTGTTGTCCTTGTTCTGAACAAATTCCTTAACGGTTCTGTTCAGATAGCGCAAACCATCGGCCTTCTCATTTGGTATGTTCAGGTTGAAGAAGCGTGTTTCAATCTCCGACTTTATCATTATGTTGCCATCGGCGTTCATCTTCACGTTCAATACGTTGCGCTCTTTCACGTCCATTGATGCATCCTCCTGATTAGGTTCTGGAGGCTGTGGCAGACGGCGTGTCAGACCCGTATCCGTGTCCATTGATGTGGTCACGAGGAAGAAGATGAGCAGGATGAACGAAATGTCGGCTGTTGAACTGGCGTTCAGACCTGGCACTTTCTTTTTCTTTCTTGCCATATCCTTTGTGGAATAATGATAAAGGTACTGTTATTTCTTTGTAGCTGTGCGGGTCAGGAATCCTGTCATGCATACAATGACAGCGATTACTGTAGCGGTTGAGAGGAAATAGATAGTCCAGAGGAACATTTCTGTTACCTGTACCATTCCAGCAGATGTTACTTTACCTGCAGTTGTGGTGAATGCTTCATTACCGCTTCCGAGAAGGAAACCGATGACGAGTATAACAATAACGCCAACCCAAGTGCAGAGGGTAACCATACCACTGGGAATACCTGTTGGGTTTGGACCTTTATTTCCTGTGTTAAGCATTATTCCCTTTATAAGACCCCACACTGTCAGTGCTATTGTGACAACTGCGAGGAAATACATCAGGTAGAGTACGAGGTCTGTGAAGCGTGGTGCTGTCTTGTCGGCGGCATTCTTCAATCCGAAGTCCCACAGGAAGAAGAAAGCGAAACACAACGCACCCAGTATAATGCAAGCATATAATGCAAGGCTGGAGAGCTTTTCGAGTTTCATGTCTATTCTCTGTTTAATTAGTGAATGAATTGATAGAGTATTAACTCGTAGCTTCAGCTTACTTCTTGCACTTGTCTGACTTCACGCACATGTCAAGCAGGCTCATAGCAGCCTCCTCCATGTTGGAGTTGAGAGCCTCAACGCGTGAAAGAATGTAGTTGTAGAATACCTGAAGGATAAGGGCAACCACGATACCGAAGATGGTTGTGATAAGGGCCACCTTCATACCACCGGCAACGACGGTTGGAGAAATATCACCAGCAGCCTCGATAGCGTCGAATGCGGCAACCATACCGATCACAGTTCCAAGGAATCCGAGAGAAGGAGCCATTGCGATGAACAGTGTGATCCATGAGCAGTTCTCCTCAAGGTAAGCACCCTGTACTTCGGCCTCGATGTTGATTGTACGCTCGATGGTGGCGATGTCGTTTTGGTCATCACTGAGCAGGTTCTGCATAGCCTTCTTTGAGATTTGTGCTACAGGGCCACGAGTGCCAGCGCAGAAGTCAAGTGCGCCCTTGATGTCGCCCTTCTGAACCTTTGCAGCGAGAGTCTCCATGAAGTTGCGAGTGTTAACCTGTGCGAGTGTGAGGTAGATGATACGCTCGATGCAGAATGCAAGACCGAGTACGAGAGCGATGGCAACAAGGCTCATGAAGCCTGCGTCACCCTCGATGAACTTTGTCTTCAGGGTCTTATGAAGGGTCTCTTTGGGTTGCTCCTGTGGAACAGCCTCTTCCTCAGCGGGTGCTTCGGCTTCTTCAGCAACCTGCTCTTCTTCCTCAACGACAGCAGCGCTGTCAACTTGTTCTGTAGCTTGCTCTTCGGCATCTTGAGCCATCACGGAAGGTGTCATACCAAAGGTGCAGGCTGCAACCATTGCAACAATTGCAAAATACTTTTTCATTTTGAATAAGGATTAGATTATTGATGTTTAATTGTGGATTTTCGCTACAAAAATACCTTTTATCTCTCAGAGTGAAAACAAATTTGTGCAAAATCTTTGTTTTTCAGGTGTAATTTCCTTGAAACAGCCCTTGACGGGTGATAATTATGGTACTTTGGAGAATATGTTCAACGCATTCTGGGATGTTGTTTCCGCTATTGTATCGACATCAGTGTCATATATTGTGGCTAGCTTGGCTGCGATGTCTGGTAAGTAGCTGCTTTCGTTGCGTTTGCCTCGATGTGGCGCAGGTGCCAGATATGGCGAGTCGGTTTCCAATACTATGCGGCTCAGTGGTACAGCACTCTGTAACGTGTCTGGAAGTGTGGATTTCTTGAATGTCACCACGCCGCCGATACCCAATGCAAAACGCTCGAACTGTAACAGCTCTATTGCTTCCTCTGTGCTACCTCCAAAGCAGTGGAATACTCCAGAAAGCTCAGTCTTGTAGGGCTTCATGATGTCCACCAGCTCGCGGTGTGCCTTCCGGCTGTGTATCATTAGCGGCAGCTGGTAGCGAACAGCCCATTGTATCTGTTCGTGGAATGCTGCAAGTTGTTCATTGCGGTAGGTGTCGTCCCAATAGAAATCCAATCCCACCTCGCCTATGGCTATGAATGGGTGTCCTGCTTGTTGAAGCAGCGGTTCCATTGCTTCAAGGTCTTCACTCCATTGGCTAGTGACATCCTCTGGGTGCAATCCCAGCATAGGGTATAGGTGGCCGGGATGACGTTCCGACAAGTCCAGCATGGGCTGTATGGTCTGTCGGTTGATGTTTGGTAGGAACATCTTGTCCACGCCAGCCGCCTGTGCCCGCAGTATGACAGCTTCCCTGTCACCGTTGAACTCTTCTGTATAGATATGGCAGTGTGTGTCTATCAAGGTGTTGTCATGATTTGCGCCCCATTAGCGAATGAGCCAGGGCGTAAAGTGACTGCTTCTTGTCATTGTCCACGCCGAGTATCTCTATCTGTTCCAGGGCTTTGTCGAAATATTGGTTGATACGTTCTTCGGCTAGCTTTCGTATGCCTATTGTGTTGTATATTTCTGTGACGGCTTTGATTTTCTCTTGTGGCTGAGTGTCGGTGGTGTTTAGCCAGTGTTCCAGCTCGGCTCTCTGCGCAGCATCGGCTTTAGCCAGGGCATTGATGAGCATGAAGGTCTTCTTGTTGCACAGGATGTCGCCTCCAATCTGCTTGCCGAAGGTCTTGGGGTCGCCATAGACATCTAACAGGTCGTCCTGCAGTTGGAACGCAAGTCCCAGATATTGGCCGAAGTCATAGAGTGCTTTCCTGTCCGATTCTGGGGCATCGGCGCGTATGGCGCCAATTTCAAGCGCACAAGCCAGCAAAACAGATGTCTTGAGCCGTATCATTTCTATGTACTCTTGCTCTGTGACATCCATGCGCTGTTCAAACTCCATGTCCATTTGTTGGCCTTCGCCTATTTCCAAGGCGGTCTCAGTGAAGCGTTGCAACACGGCAGGCAGTTGCTGCTGTTCCACATCGCTCATCAGCTGGTAGGCCAGCACAAGCATGGCGTCGCCCGAGAGTATGGCCGTGTTGTCGTTCCAGACCTTATGTACCGTTGGCTTGCCTCTTCGCATGTCGGCGCGATCCATCACGTCGTCGTGCAGGAGTGTGTAGTTGTGGTACATCTCAATGCCGAGGGCTGTACTCATTATGGCTTCCACGTTGTCGTGATAGAGCTGGTAGGCTAACAGCATCAAAACAGGCCTTATGCGCTTGCCCCCTAATGACAGCTCATAGCGAACAGGGGTGTATAGTCCTTCTGGCTTTCGGTCTAGTGGGAGGTTGGTCAGGTGGGTGTTGAACAGTTCGAGTAGTTCGGCAGGTGTTTTCATTCGTTTCCTATTATATATAATAAGGTATAAGGATGTTGTAAACAACGAGGCTGCGCTGAGACCTCTCAGCGCAGCCTCGTTTTGTGGCTTTATAGCTGCTGCGAGGGCAAACCTCGCACACACTTCTATGCAGAGATTAGCGGATGGTGAAGTTCACAGGTAGGTTGAAGCGTGAACGCACGGTCTTGTTACCTTGGCGTGCGGGCTTCCACTTAGGCATCATCTTCACCACGCGCTCAGCCTCCTTGGAGAGGGATGGGTCTGGTGAACGCAGAACCTTCACGTCCTGAATGGAACCGTCCTTGTTGACCACGAACTGTACAACCACACGACCCTTGATGCCTTGCTCAAGTGCTATAGCTGGGTACTTGATGTTCTCAGACAGCCAGCGTACACATGCAGCTTCACCGCCAGGGAACTCGGCATTGGCTTCTACAACCTCGTAGATGGCATCGTCGTCGCCTTCCTCACGAACAGGACCGACAACTGGAGCGGCAGCAACCACGGCGTGTGCACCATCGGCGTGAACGCTGGTCACAGACTGGTTCATTTCCTCGGTTGTGTTCACTTCCTCTTCTTGAATTTCCTGCTCGTCCTCAACGATGTTGATGACTTCAACCTCTTTCGGTGCTGGTGGTGGAGGTGCAACCTCAACTTTCTGAGTGGTGATAGGAATCATTTCCTCTTCCACGGTGATGCTCTCGAAAATCTTTTCCTGTTCGACCTTCTCAATCTCGCGTTGAGTGTACTCGAAAGCAACGAACATGATGGCAAGCACAAGAACGTAGCCTAGCAGTATGCTAGTCCACCTTTGGCCGCGTAGTTCGTCGGTCATTGATTTAACTTGTTCCATACGGTTGTATTGATTTATATTATTTGTCCGTGTGATTAATCAGCTCTTATCGAGTCTGAACGCACAAAAGTAGCACTTTTTTTTGACACGCTCTTTTCTTTGCGTGTTTTTTTTGCAGGGCTGACATATTTTTCACAAAAAAGCTACTCAAGCACCCCAAATCAGGTGCAAATTACGTTATTGTATAAGTATAAATAGCTACCTTTGCGATTACTTTTGACTTTGTATGGCACATTATAGACGTTTATCTGCTATTCTCTCTCTTGTATTATGCTGCATTCATGCCTTTGGGCAGAGTGAGAGTACGTCGATATACCATTTCCTGACCCTGCCTACATCGGCTCATGCTATGGCGTTGGGCGGGATGAACATCAGTTTGCCAGACGATGATGGTTCCCTGCTGTTCCATAATCCATCGTTGATGTCCAATGTGTCAGACCGTAGCATCAATTTCAGCTATCTCTCTTATATAAGTGGTGTGAAGGCTGGCAACGCATCGTGGGTACAAGCTTCTGGCGAGCGCGGCTCATGGGGCGTGGGAGCGCAGTTCGTTGGCTATGGCTCCATGCGTGAGACTTCTGTAGAGGGATTGGAGATGGGTGACTTCTCTTCTCTCGATATGGCTCTGTCGGCAGGCTATTCCTACACTCTGACGGAGTATCTGGCGGGTGGTGCCACAGGTAAGATGGTATATTCCAAGTATGGCGAGTACACATCGGTGGCATTGGCTGTAGATTTGGGCTTGAATTTGTTCGATGAGGACCACGACTTCTCATTGTCGCTTGTGGCCGCTAATCTTGGTGGACAGGTGAAACGCTTTGCCGACCACGGCGAACACCTGCCTTTTGACCTGCGACTGGGCTTTACTAAACGACTTGAGAACGCACCTTTCCGTTTCTCTGTCACTATGGTGGATTTGACGCGATGGCGAGCCAGTGACTACTATAACCCTGAAGGAGAGGAAAAGCCGGGACATATCTTCACAAACCATTTTGTGCTTGGCGTGGATATACTGACGTCAGATCAGTTCTACATATCTGGCGGGTTCAACTTTCGTCGTGCACGTGAATTGAAGGCTGCCGGGAGTACTCACGGTGCAGGCCTGTCATTTGGAGCTGGTCTGAACCTGAAACGTATCAAGGTGGCGGCCTCCTATGCAAAATATCATGTCTCAAAGTCGGCTTTGATGCTTACAGCGCAGTATAACCTATAATATAGTTTGCCTTATGAAGAAGATAACCATTGCAATAGACGGACATTCGTCGTGTGGAAAAAGTACAATGGCCAAGGACTTGGCACAAGAGATTGGCTATATATATATTGATAGTGGTGCGATGTACCGCGCCTGCACCTTGTATGCCATGCGTCATGGGATGATCACAGCCGACGGCAAGGTGGATACCGTTGCGCTGGAGAACCAGATGCCACAGATAGATGTGTCGTTCCAGCTCAATGCTTCCACTGGTCGTCCAGATACTTATTTGAATGGAGAAAACGTGGAGGCCGCCATCCGCACTATGGAGGTCAGCAATCTGGTTAGCCACGTTGCCGCCCTTCCGTTTGTACGTTTGGCTATGACACGTCTCCAGCAGCAGATGGGCGAGGCTGGCGGAATCGTGATGGACGGACGCGACATAGGCACTGCGGTGTTCCCTAATGCAGAATTGAAGTTCTTCGTGACGGCTAGTGATGAGATACGAGCCCAAAGGCGTTATGATGAGCTGAAGGCCAAGGGAGAACAACCGGATTTCGAGGCTGTGCTGGCCAATCTGCGCGAGCGCGATCACATCGATTCCACTCGTGCTGTCAATCCCCTCCGTCAGGCCGATGACGCCCTGGTCCTTGACAACTCTCACATGACCAAGGATGAGCAACGCCAGTGGCTATTGGATCGTTTCCATGAAAGAATAGAGGCGTGTTCATGAACATCGAGATTGATAGTGGCAGCGGTTTTTGCCACGGAGTGACCCGTGCCATCGGTAAGGCCGAGGAAGAGTTAGCCAAAGGGTGCCGGCTGTATTGTCTGGGCGACATCGTCCATAATGGGCGCGAGGTGCAGAGACTCGATGCCCTGGGGCTGCGCACCATCAACCATGAGCAGTTTGCCGAGCTGCACGATGCCAATGTGCTGTTGCGAGCTCACGGTGAGCCGCCATCCACCTACCAGCAGGCCGCCGCCAACAACATCAACATTATTGATGCCACATGTCCCGTGGTCCTCCATCTGCAGGAACGCATCAAGCGAGAGTATGATAATGATTTGCTGCATGAGAAGCAGATAGTGATTTTCGGTAAGCGCGGACATGCAGAGGTGCTGGGGCTTGTGGGGCAGACCAATGGTACAGCCATAGTGCTGGAACACCCCGACGATGTGGCGCGGCTGGACTTCTCACGCGACATCTGTCTGTATTCTCAGACAACCAAGTCGCTTGAGGACTTCCGTAAGATTGTAGATTACATCCAGCAGCACATAGCACCAACAGCTCGTTTCACGTATGCCGACACCGTATGCCGTCAGGTCGCCAACCGTATGCCGCACATCCGTGAGTTCGCATCGCGCCACGATGTGGTGCTGTTTGTATGTGGGCAGAAGAGCAGCAACGGACGAGTGCTGTTCGATGAGTGCCGCAAAGTGAACCCACGTTCCTACATGATTGATTCGCCAGAGGCCATTGACCCTGCCGTGCTTTCCATTGACGATGCCGCAGTCAAAGAGATTAGTATAGGCATCTGTGGTGCAACATCAACCCCAAAGTGGCTGATGGAACAGTGTAAGGAGAAGGTCGAAAGTCTGTATAATTATACGGAAGAGGGAAACTCTTCATCGTAATTTCCGCAGTCATCACCGCAAGTGCTTGGGGTAAATCTCCTTATGTGGGCAGGATTGCTACAAAACCTCGGCAGGAAAAGGGTGATACGTCAGCAGAAAAGAAATGATACGTCGGCAGATATTGCTCCATTCCTCAGTAGAAATGGGTGGCTTGCTCGGCACGTTTTTCCGCCACTATGCGCATAAAAATAGCCTCATGTCCTAATCGGCATGAGGCTTTGTGATGTGATGTATATGAAGATTTGTGGGTAGACAACCTGAAGGGATGTGTTATATCACGAGGCGTTTGCAGACAAATATAGTATATACTCCCCTCATGAGGGTGAGTGAAGACTGGTTTTTCGTATGTTTATCCATAATATTCAATAAGTAGGTAACCTTCTTAAGTGTCAGCTAGGGTAGTGCAAAGGTACATCTTTGTAGCCTATTTCACAATAGGCCGACAGCGTTTATTCCAGCCGCACTTAAACATGCATTTTTTCGTGCCGACGTTTCACCGTATCTTTTGAGGTATGTCATTCTTTTTTTGTAATTTTGCACCGCAATTTGTTTCCCAACGCATGGCACAACACCCTTGTTCCAGAATGGAAAGAGGAAGAATTATGATGGGATTGCGCTTGTCTATTTGTAAATATTATTGATATGTTTAAGATCTTTACAGGAAATCACCTCGTTGAGGCGTATCATCGGAACAAGAAAAAGAAAAAGGCCGAGAACATTCTTGGCAAAATGATTAAACTGCTTCTGTCAATTGTTGTTGGCGTTATACTTTGGTCTCTTCCAACTGAATCATTTGGCATTGAGGGACTTACACTTATAGAACAGCGCGTTATAGCCATCTTCTGTTTTGCCACGTTGATGTGGATTACCGAAGCTATCCCGTCGTGGACCACCTCTGTCACCATAATCGTGATTCTGCTCTTTACGTGTAGCGACAGCGCCCTGAAATGGTTCGTCTGCGCTCCCAGTGAGGAGCTGGGCACTATCATCTCGCACAAGAGCATTATGGCTTGTTTTGCCCACCCCATCATCATGCTCTTTATAGGTGGATTTATCCTCGCCATCGCAGCCACAAAAAGCGGTCTGGACGTAAAGTTGGCCAGGGTGCTTCTGAAGCCGTTCGGCACCAAGTCGGAGAACGTTCTGCTGGGCTTCCTGCTTGTGACAGGCCTGTTCTCAATGTTCCTCAGCAATACTGCTACGGCAGCCATGATGCTGACCTTCCTGGCTCCCGTTTTGAAGTCGCTGCCGGCAAACGGCAAGGGAAGGATTGCGCTGGCATTGGCCATCCCCATCGGTGCCAATATCGGTGGCATCGGCACGCCCATCGGCACACCTCCAAACTCTATAGCCCTTTCCTATCTGGCCGACCCCAACGGTCTGAACATGCAAATCGGTTTCGGACAATGGATGGCTATGATGTGTCCCTATGTTATCGTTCTGCTTTTCATCGCTTGGTTCCTTCTAAAGACCATGTTCCCCTTCACGCAGAAGAGGATTGAACTCAACATCGAGGGTGAGACCAAGAGCGATTGGCGCTCCGTAGTTGTCTATGTCACCTTTGCCATCACCGTTCTGTTGTGGATGTGCGACAAATATACAGGTGTCAACTCCAATGTGGTAGCCATGTTGCCTGTGGGCGTGTTCTGTACCTGTGGCATCATCACGCGTCGCGACTTGGAAGAAATCAACTGGTCTGTACTGTGGATGGTGGCCGGTGGTTTCGCTCTGGGTCTGGCCTTGCAGGATTCCCATCTGGCGCAGCACCTCATCTCTACCATCCCATTCGGCACTTGGTCACCTCTGCTGATGATTTTAGGCAGCGGTCTGCTATGCTATGCGATGGCCAACTTCATTAGCCACACCGCTACGGCCAACTTGCTCTTCCCCATCCTGGCACTTGCCGGACTCTCGACTGCAGCTACACTCGAACCCTACGGCGGTGTCAGCACCCTGCTCATCGGAGTTGCCCTCGGTTCTTCGCTGGCTATGGTACTTCCCATCTCCACACCTCCCAACGCATTGGCACATGCTACTGGTCTTATCGATCAGAAGCAGATGATGCGCGTTGGTATCATTATGGGTGGCATCGGTCTTGCGATGGGCTATGTCCTCTTGTTCTTTATCGGCAAATATGGACTAATCAGCTAATATATAATCATTGGGCAGTGACCTAGAGGGACAGGGCAAATGATACGAAGAATCAAATGACCTGTCCCTATTTTGTGCATTCTTAACCAATGGACTGGAGTAATATGTCTGATGGCGCATAAAAGTCATCATTATTTTGGGCTGTTTGTGGTGTCTTGACTATCTTTGCGTCATCATTCTGCATCTGAACAAACTAACTAATACCAAATATGACTAAGTTTTCAATGTGTAATAGGACATGGCTCTTTGTGTCCTGCATGCTTTGCTTGGGATTTACAAGCATTGCAATCCGAGCTCAAGTGACAGTAGTGCGACTCAACCCAACCGCTGTTGAGGTGCGTCATGCCGATGGCAGCGTTATGACGCTGGACTTCTACGGTCCCACTATAGTTCGTATGTTTCAAGACCCAGAGGGTGGTATAATGCGCAATCCCGTTGCCATGCCTCCTGCACAGATACTGGTTCCCAACCCGCGTACCAACGTTGGTACACTGAAGTTGGAGGAAACCAATACAGCATTCAATATCAGCACAGAAAAGATGCTGCTGCATATAGACCGCAACAGCGGACTCATCACGGTGTTCAATGCTGCGCTTGGCAGGCAGGTAACAGCGATGACCGGTGACCTGGTAACCTTCGATGGACGTGGACATACCACACTCACCCTGACCTCGCAGTCGGGAGAGCAGTTCTACGGAGGCGGTGTGCAGAACGGACGTTATGCTCACGGCGGTAAGGTGATACAGATCGTGAACACCAATAACTGGGTGGACGGTGGCGTGGCATCGCCGTCGCCATTCTTCTGGAGTACGGCTGGCTACGGTCTGATGTGGCATACCTTCGCCCCAGGACGTTATGACTTTGGTGCAACCGAGGCTGGCAAGACTGTGATGACTCATGATGTGGACTATCTGGACGTGTTCCTTATGGTCAATGATGGCGCTGTTGCTCTGCTGAACGACTATTACCAGCTGACTGGACACCCAGTGCTGCTGCCTAAGTTTGGCTTCTACGAGGGCCATCTGAATGCCTACAACCGCGACTATTGGAAAGAGGTGGAAGAGGGTGGCATTGCTTTTGAGGACGGTAAACAATATAAGGAGGCGCAGCAGGACAACGGTGGCATACGTGAGAGCCTCAATGGTGAGGAATTGGGCGCTTACCAGTTCTCTGCCAGAGCTGTGATAGACCGATATGAGGCTGCCGACATGCCGCTTGGCTGGTTGCTGCCCAACGATGGCTATGGGACTGGCTACGGACAGACGGGTACACTGGAAGGTAATGTTGACAATCTGCGTCGCTTTGGCGACTACGCCCGTGCTCATGGCGTGGAGATAGGATTGTGGACACAGAGCGACCTGCATCCCAAGGAGGGCGTAGAGGCTCTGCTACAGCGTGACATCGTTAGAGAAGTGCGTGATGCCGGAGTGCGTGTGCTGAAAACCGATGTGGCATGGGTCGGAGCCGGCTACTCCTTCGGACTGAACGGTGTGGCCGACGTAGGTGAAATCATGCCTTACTACGGCAACGATGCCCGCCCGTTCATTATCTCACTTGACGGATGGGCTGGCACACAACGCTATGCCGGCATCTGGACAGGCGACCAGACGGGCGGCGAGTGGGAGTACATACGCTTCCATATACCAACCTATATAGGTTCAGGCTTGAGCGGTCAGCCCAATATAACCTCTGATATGGATGGCATTTTCGGAGGACGTAACTTGCCAATGAATGTTCGCGACTTCCAGTGGAAAACCTTTACGCCTATGCAACTTAATATGGACGGCTGGGGCAGTAATCCAAAGTACCCGCAGGCACTTGGCGAGCCAGCCACAAGCATTAACCGCTGGTATCTGAAGCTCAAGTCCATGCTCATGCCATACGCCTACAGCATTGCCCATGAGGCTATTGATGGTATGCCTATGATTCGTCCGATGTTTATGTACAATGGCATAGGCAAGGAGGTTACCACTTCAGCTTTCCTGAACAGCACACTAATGGGCTACCAGTTCCTCTATGGCAATGACATACTAGTGGCACCTATCTATAAGGAAACACGCATGGATGCTGACGGTAATGATGTGCGCGACTTTATCTACCTGCCAGAGGGACAGTGGATAGACTTCTTCTCTGGCGAATGCTATGATGGCGGAAAGCTTATAAATCAGTATGAGTGTCCATTGTGGAAATTGCCGGTGTTTGTACGCCGAGGCGCTATCATCCCCATGACACATGCTCACAATAACCCCAACCAGATAGACAAGGGCAATCGTGGATTCTACTTCTACCCGCTAGGACAGAGCGAGTTCACAGTCTATGACGATGACGGGTGCACACAGGCCTATCTGGGTGGTGCTTCAGCTACGACACGTGTCACATCAAGCCTGATAAACAAGAAGGGTAAAGGCTTGCTGACGCTTACTGTTGAACCTACAAAGGGCGGATATGAAGGCATGACTACCCGACAGACAACGGAACTGGTGGTGATGCTTCAGCAGCGGCCCAAGAGCATACAACTGAAGGTGAACGGCAAGAAAGTGCAGCTCGATGAGGCTCGGACGTTGCAGGACTTCACTGATAAGACGAATGTATTCTATTTCGACCCGCAACCCGAACTCAACCTATGGTCAACGCCAGAAACGCCTATGGCGCAGGTGAGTGTTAAGCATTCGCCTCGTCTCTACGTCTGCGTTGATGCTGTGGATATTACGACATCAACCATAGAAGTTGTCGTTGACGGCTATACTTTCGACAGTGCCGATCATTCACTGAAGAGCAAGGGTGCGCTCGATTTACCCCATTTCATCGACAGAGAGGCTGATGCCAACGTGCATCCAGCCTACCAGCTGCAGGCCGCGTGGAGCGAAGTGGAGAATGCCGACTACTATGAGTTGCTGCATCAAGGTAACATATATTCCCGCCTCGGCACGCAATTCGTGCTGGAGGACCTAAAAGCTGACACTGAGTATGATTTGGCTGTAAGGGCGGT
The DNA here is from genome assembly GCA_017620295.1 of Bacteroidaceae bacterium. Lineage (GTDB taxonomy): Bacteria > Bacteroidota > Bacteroidia > Bacteroidales > Bacteroidaceae > Physcousia. Next base: position 40,570 of record JAFZQR010000077.1, on the reverse strand, counting down.
CAATGCCGATGGCACGAGCGAATGGACACACCAGACATTCCGCACACAGCCCGATCCGCTGCGCTATGCAGTACGTGAGCTGACGGCAACAACTTCATGTGCTAACCAGGGAGGACAGGGCATAGCTCACATGACCGACTTTGATGAGGGCAGCATCTGGCACACTGCATGGAACGCTACAGCAGTGCCTTTCGACATCGAAATAGACCTGCACACCGTCAACCAGCTTGACGAACTGCACTATCTGCCTCGCGGAGATGCTGGCAACGGCACCATCACGAAGGGTACCATACAGTATAGCATGAACCGTCAGCAGTGGAGCGACCCTGTAAGCTTCGAGTGGACTGCTGATCCATCCACAAAAATTGTTTCTCTATCCGAACACCCAACAGCCCGATACCTGCGCATACATGTCGAAGAAGCACGGGGTGGATATGGCAGCGGACGTCAGTTCTATGTGTTCCGTGTGGCCGACTCTGAGTATTACATACCTGGCGACATCAACCACGACAACCGTTTGGATGAGAATGATTTGACATCGTATATGAACTATACGGGCCTGCGCAGCGGCGATGGCGACTTTGAAGGCTATGTGTCGGGCGGCGACATCAACCAGAACGGCCTCATTGATGCCTTCGACATCAGCCATGTGGCAATAGAGCTGGAGGATGGCATCGGTCAGACGGATGTGGCTCCTGTGGCTGGCTCTGTCACCGTCACAGCAGACAAGAGCTTCGTTGCTGCGGGCGACATCGTTACTGTCACAGTTCGTGGCGCAGGCTTGCGGAGTGTTAACGCCCTGAGCTTTGCCCTGCCTTACGATGCAAACTTGCTAGAGTATGCAGGCACGGATGCTCCTGCATTACAGCAGATGCGCAACCTCACCTACGACCGTCTGCACACCAATGGTCAGAAAGCACTCTATCCGACCTTCGTCAACTGTGGCGACAAGCCTGCTATAGAAGGTGATGCAACATTGATGACCATACGCTTCCGTGCAAAGCAACGTGCTCGTATCAACCTCCAGGCCCGTGATGGTATGTTGGTTGACAAGACCCTCAATATTGTTCAATTCTAATCTGGAGATATGGCGAAGCAAAGCACAGTCTATGTGTGTGACAACTGCGGACAGGAAAGCAGCAAATGGCTAGGTAAGTGTCCGTCATGTGGACTGTGGAATACATTCAAGGAGTTCCATCCAGTACCAGCAGCCAAGACCAAACTGGCTGTTGGTGCTGGCGTAGCTACCATGATGGGAGGCAGCTCGCCAGAGTCGCGCCCAATCCCCCTACAGGACATCAAAGCAGAACAGGAGCCGCGCATAGATATGCTAGATGATGAGTTGAACCGCGTACTGGGTGGAGGACTGGTGAGAGGCAGCCTCGTGTTGTTGGGTGGTGAGCCTGGCATAGGCAAAAGTACTCTTGTCTTGCAGACCATCATGCGACTCTCGTCGCTGAAGGTGCTGTATGTAAGTGGAGAGGAGAGTGCCAGACAGATAAAGCTGAGGGCGGATAGACTAAGTTCCACCCAAGGAGGTGGGGCCTCCCTCCTTGTCGTTTGCGACACTTCGCTGGAGAATATCTTTGCTCATATTGAGGCAGAGAAACCTGATTTGGTAGTGATAGACAGCATACAGACCATACAGAGCGAGACTGTGGAGTCGTCGCCTGGCAGCCTGTCGCAGATACGTGAGTGTGCTGCTGCTTTGCTGCGCTATACAAAGACGGGCGGTCCTAGCATCATCCTGATTGGACACATCACAAAAGAAGGTACGTTGGCAGGACCTAAGGTGCTGGAACATATTGTAGATACGGTGTTGCAGTTCGAGGGCGACCAGCATTACCTCTATCGTATTCTTCGCTCACAGAAGAACCGTTTTGGTAGCACGTCTGAGCTGGGTATCTATGAGATGGTGAGCAGTGGGCTGCGGCCTGTTCAGAACCCCTCCGAGCTATTGCTCACTGACAATCAGGATGGCCTGAGCGGTGTGGCTATAGCTGCTGCTATCGAGGGTGTACGCCCATTCCTTATTGAGGCTCAGGCTTTGGTGTCAACGGCAGCCTACGGCACAGCCCAGCGCTCGGCCAACGGCTTCGACTATCGCCGCCTCAATATGCTGTTGGCGGTGCTGGAGAAGCGCGTGGGCTTTAAGCTGGCACAGAAGGATGTGTTCCTGAACATTGCTGGTGGATTGCGAGTGACAGACCCGGCCATAGACCTTGCCATCATTGTCGCTATCCTCAGCTCTAATGTCGATACTCCAATTGAACAGGGCGTCGCACTCACTGGTGAGGTCGGGCTTTCTGGTGAAATACGTCCTGTGAGCCGCATAGAGCAACGAATAGCTGAAGCTCAGAAACTCGGTTTCCAGCGCATAGTCATACCTGCCTCCAACCTCAAAGCCATCAATCCTAAAGCATACGCCATACAGATTGTACCTGCCCGCAAAGTAGAGGATGCCTTCCGAATGCTATTCGGATGAATATGTAGCATTCCCAATAATATACTATGACAGCCAACTTGCAGTGCATACACTGGACAAGTTGGCTGTCATAGGTGTAATAAGGAGATGATTGAATATCAATAAAATTTGACGATTTCATCGAGTTCCTTGCGTGGTGGACGTTGTGCGTCTTCTGCGCGGTGTCCTACGGCTATGACAGCCCCGATGGTCTCAGAATCGGGTATGCTGAGTGTCTGACGTAGCTGCTCGGCAGAACGTATGCCAATGACAAGTGTGTCAAGACCTAGTTCGGCAGCTTTGAGTAGCAGGTAGGCGTTTTGCAAGCCGAGGTCATACCATCCCCAACTGTTGCCGCCCTCATTGTCGGGATTACCCTCGCGGTCGAATCCGACTATAGTGTGGCGGAAGGTCGTCACGATGAGCGCGCCCACGCCCTCTGTCTTCTGCTGGTTTGAACCTGCCAGACAGGAGCGCACGGCTTCAACCTGTTCGGGTGTGATGGCTATGTGGTAGCGGCTTGTCTGTTTGTTCTTCCAGCTGGGAGCCTCCTGTGCGAAGCGTACTATACTCTCCAGTTCTTCACGGCTTACAGCTTTTTCAGGATCATACTTGCGGATGCTGCGACGGATCAGTGCAATATCATTCAATTCCATAATTGTTATTCTTTTTATGCGTTATTACGTTATTGGGCTTGTTTGATGTTCACTCGATAACCTCCCACCTCAGAACAGCACCATTTCTGCGGGCTGGATCAGCACCAGGGTAGTCCATGCTATATGGACTGCCAGTTGTAGGCGACTTGCCTATGTAGCGATGGTTCCGTAGGGATAATAGCATGAAGTCATGGTCGAGATAGTCCTGCCAGAGGAAAACCTCTGCTTCATCGGCAGCGGTGGTGAAACGCACATCGCCAGGCAGCCCGTCGCCATAGACCTTGATGTAACGACCGTCCAAACATTGAAGTGAAACTTTGCCGTTACCGCGATCTATGAGCTTAAACTGAGTGCGCTGGCTGTTATCGTTTGAATAGGTGTCGTAAAGAACGCCGTGTGGGTCGACGATGGCGGGCCGGCCTGTGGCTTTGTTGATGATGCGGAATGTCTTACTGAATGGTATGTTCTGTGAGCGGTCGGCGCATGGTTCTTCAACAATGAAGTTGTCGAACTCTGCATAGCCGCCCCTTTTGCCATCCTTGTTGAAGGTGAAGAGTGCGTGGCGTGAGCCTTGGAAGGTGATGAGCTGATAGGAGAGAGGCATCATGCGACCCACTGTATGGAAGTGTTGTCCGTCTATGGAGTAGGCATATTGTGCTTGGTCGTCATCATATTCTCCTATGCTGCGTAGCCAGATTTTGTCATGAGGCAATGTAAGCTCAATATCTATGGTGTCATTGGTCAGTTGTTCGAAGCAACGGAGTGTTAGAGTTTTTCCCTGTTTGACAATACCAATCCATGAGCATGGAACGTTTATATTGCCCAATCCTGCCACATCACCGTCCTTCATCCCCTTCATATATAGTTCTACCGTCGTTATTGACTTGGGGCCGATGACGCGTTGGGTCAGGGTGTTGCGAGCCCACATAAGCTGTTCGGCTGGCGTGGATTGTATGCGCAGGCGACCACCTTTGAGACTCCATAGCCTGTCATCGGGATTGTGGTTCCATTGCCATACGCGTCCTAGCTGCTTGCTGTTGAAGTTGTCGCTGCGGACGTAGGGGGCAGACCCGCCTACGGTTGTTGGTCTTACCCCTGGCTTGAACCATGTACGGGGTGCGCGGCCAAGGTTGCCAGGCAGACCCACCATTGGCCAACCGTCTTCCCATGTCATGGGCATGAGGCATACAGTGCGGCCTATTGAGTGGAAATCCTGCATGAACAGTGCCCACCAAGTGCCATCGTTGAACTGTACAATGCCACCCTGATGTGCATTGGTGCAAGCTGTGGCATCCTTGTTGACTGGACCGAGGGAGAACTTTGTGCCGTCATGTCCGATGCGTGGTTGCTCGCCTCGTGGCACTTGAGTCAGAGATGCAGCATGGTAGCCGTAGTTCTCGTCGGCTGTGATGACGCGTGTCTCGTAGGGCCCCCAGATATTGTCGGCGCGGGAGCAGAGTGTGCGTCCGTTGGGCTTGTAGTCTGTGGAGATAAGATAGTACTTGCCATCTATCTTGTACATGTGATGGCCTTCGCCAACACCGTTGCCTTCGGGGATGATGACGCGCTCCGTGCCTTCCACAGGTCCGCTCATGTCTGGCTTTAGCTCTGTACACTTCACCGTGCCATAGCCATGTATGGCGTAAACCTTGCCGTCATCATCGAACAAAACTCCAAGGTCGTATATGTTACCCCTCATGTTGTGGTGTTCCCATGGTCCCCTGATGTCCTTGGAAGTGTAGCATTGCAGACCCTTGCCGTTGATGTTGGAGAAAACGTAGAACTGTCCGTTGGCATAACGTATGCATGGTGCCCAGATGCCTTGTCCGTATATCTCTTTGCCGTTTGTCAACGAGAAAGCGTCGTCGTCGAAGTCAAAGCGGTCGAAGCAGTAGCTGATGTTCTCCCAGTTGACAAGGTCTCGTGAGTGTAGTATCACGAGTCCCGGCACGGCGTGCATCGTGGTGCCGGCAAGGTAGTAGTCTTCGCCCACGCGCAAGATGTCGGGGTCGGAGAACTCGTCGTAGAATAGAGGGTTGGTGAATGTCCCGTTACTATTGTCGGCTGTCCAGCTCGCAGTCTGAGCATTGAGGACTGTCGCATACATTGCAGAGACAACGCACAAAGATATGAGGAAGCGCAATAAAGTGTTCATGAATATGTGGCAGTGATGAATTACTGCCTGCAAAGTTAACACTTTATTGCGCTTCCCTGCGCGGATTATGCCTAAAACTTTATATCAAGGCTATTTTTGCCTCGCGGCACTCGCGGCGCATCTCATCGGGCCAAATGCTGGACTGCGTCTCGCCGATGTGCGCCTTCTGGAGTAGTATCATACAGAGCCTGCTCTGTCCTATGCCGCCGCCAATGCTCAGTGGCAACTCTCCATTTAGAAGCCGCTGGTGGAAGAAAAGCTGTGTACGCTCCTCCTTTCCCTGAAGGGCAAGCTGGCGGCGTAGCGCTGTCTCATCTACGCGAATACCCATTGATGAAAGCTCTATGCTGCGTCGTAACAGCGGATACCAAACGAGCAGGTCGCCATTCAAACCTTCGAAGCCATCCTCGTTGGGCGTACTCCAGTCATCATAGTCTGGGGCGCGCGTGTCGTGTTCCTTGCCGTCTCCTAGTTTGCCGCCTATACCGATGATGAACACGGCTCCATAGGCTTGACAGATGGCATCCTCGCGCTGCTTGGCTGTCATACCAGGGTACATCCTACGCAGCTCCTCGCTGTGAATAAAGTGAATATCCTCTGGCAAGGAAGCTCGCAGCTGGGGGTACATCTCCGACATATAGTATTCTGTACGCAGTATGGCTGCATAGATACGACGTACAGTATCTTTGAGGTACGTGAGGTTGCGGTCATCGACACTCATTACACGTTCCCAGTCCCATTGGTCAACATATATGGAATGGATGTTGTCAAGCTCTTCGTCGGCACGTATGGCATTCATGTCGGTTATGATGCCATAGCCGTTCTGTATGTTGTAGTCGGCTAAAGTGTTGCGCTTCCACTTTGCCAGAGAATGAACAACCTCTGCTGTGGCCTCACCCAGGTCTTTAATGGGAAAGGTTACAGGACGCTCTATGCCGTTGAGGTCGTCATTCAAGCCTAGGCCTTTCAGTACAAATAACGGAGCTGTGACGCGACGCAAGCGCAGCTCTGATGACAGGTTAGACAGAAAGAAGTCCTTAATCTTCTTGATTGCCAGCTCGGTCTGTTGAAGGTCAAGCAGTGGAGTATAGCCTTGCGGCTTCAAAAGTTTACTCATGATATAGTGTGTGCTTGCAATTTGCGTTGCAAAATTAGCCACAATCTGTCATACTGCAAATAATAATGACTTAAAATTGACTTATTGACATTTCTAGGCTTTATTTCTTGACCTTCCGCATCTGTTGTTACATGGAGTAGAACGTTGACCTATTCAAAATACAGGGTGAAGACTATCATGCGACCAGTGCTTTTGTCCAAGGCTTTTGTGAACTTTAGCAATGACTCGTCAATGAGGTCCGTTCGGTCATGTACAAGTATGTCACGTAGTCCAAAGCAGAACTTCAATTCAGGAATCAGCTTGAAGAAAGGCAGGTAGAAATCACAGCCGGCACCTATTTCGATATAGCAGTCCATCTTTTCTGTTAGCAGTGCTTGGTGCTTACGCGTGGTGAGGTCTAGGGTGGGAGCAACACCTATGGTGGCGTATGGCCGGAAATTGTTGTAGCGGGGTGCTGCTATCTTCAGGTTGATGGGAACTGAAATATATGTTGATTTGATGTTCTGGGTAGAGTCGCGTCCTGACAACTGTTCATGAAAGACCACATGTTTCTGCCCGAAGTGTATGGTCGGCTGTATTCTCAGACCAAAGGTTCGGTTGATGCGCAACTCTCCTAATACTCCAACAGAGAAACCTGGCTGATAGTTATCGACTTCGGAATACCATTGTTGTCCGCTGGCCGGGTCAATGTATCCGTTGTTCTGCAACTCCATGTCCATCATGTTGAGACCCACGAAGAAGCCATAGTGCAACTGCCGCTGGTCTATGTATGGGCGGTGCTGTATTACACGCTCCTGTGCCATTGCCGTTAGGCTGAGGCACAGCAAAAATAATAACGCAAGTAGATGTTTTCGTATCATCAATAGTAATAACGCGAGTATATGGTGTATTATTGCCTATTGACGAAGAATAGGAAGGGATGTGTCAAAAGAATTGGCACATCCCTTCCTACTCGATTGTCATTCATTATTCGTAAGTGATAGTGATTGTCCCGCCATTCTCTACGTAGGTGTATCCTGTTTGTGCTGTCTCACTATTGTAGGCGTAACTTTTATTACCTGAGGCTGCAATGGTAAGTGAACCGCCTGTAGCTGTCAGGGAGGCAGCCTTCACACCACGGCTCTTTTTGCCTGATGCTGTGATTGTGGTTGCTCCATTGGCTATGACAATGTTGCCTTCGGCCTTCAGACCAGTAGCACGGCTTGTCTCGCCATTGCTATCTTCATATCTGGTTGCTGCAACAATAAGGTCTATAGTCGGTGAGGTTGATGACGAGCCTATGGTTATATTACCGTCGCAGTCTATAGCTTTGCTGCCCAATGATTCGTTTGTTACATTTACGGCTATAGTTCCACCGTAGATATACATTTCCGGTACTATTGTTGCATCTGTGTCATCTGCGTCAAGTCGAATACCCTTGCTGTCCTCTGCTGTCATTGTAATCTGTATGCTGCCATCGTTCATGATGAACTGTCCATTGAGTTCCTCATCCGATGTCGCATCTGTTTCTACTTGAAGTCCGTCGGCTCCAACACCACTTATGGTAATGTCGCCTCCGTTCATCAGGAAGAACTCTCCACAGTGAATACCGTCGGCTGCAGCCTTGATGATGTTGATTGCTCCTGTGTTCTTTTTCAGCCAGATGTATTCCTTCGAGCGGAAAGCATGATTGCAGTTCCCTTCGATGTTCAGTGTTCCTAAGCCACTGATTTCAAGGTGTCCTTGACAGTTGAATGCAGCTTTCTGTGTTCCAGATGCAAAGTCGCTCAGACTGTTGGTGGTGCCATCCTCAATGATAAGGTCTATGCGCTTACCGCATTGTATGTCTATGGCAGCTCCTGTGGTGCTGGTAAGATTTAGGTCATTGAGATGGAATTTGGTCTTGTACTCTCCAATGTAGGTAAGTGAACCCGCCTCACTTGTACCAGACAGGATGAATTCCTGTTCTGACCATATATTGGTGTTGGTTATGGTTACATCACCGCCGTTCACGTTCACCGCTACTCCTTCTACATTGTCGGGTACATTGACAGTTGCATAGGCACCGTCCCATGTGATAGTTACAGGCTTACCAATTGTTATGCTGTCTATTTCAGACGTGCTGTATGTGTCTTGCCCGATGGTGAATGTCTGGCCGGCTGTTGTGTATGGTATTGTAGAAGTCTCTGCCAGATTGTAGCGTATGCTCTCTCCAGACTGCCATACCCGGAGCCATTGTGCTTGTGCTGTTGTACAGATGACGAGCAAAGACAGGATAAGTGTATATATGTGTTTCATATCAGTGAGCTATTTTAAGGCTTTGTGTTCCAAGTCTTGCAATGTATATTCCGTGTGGCAGTCCTTCAAGATTGAGCTCTGAACGACTGCTGTCCACAAAAATCTGGCGTACCAGTACACCGCTACCATTGTAAAGTTTGAGTAGTCCCTTGCCTGCAACGACTACACGGTCGGATTGTAACTGCAATGATTGGCAGTTCTCTGTATTGAGGTTTCGGATGGCTGTCGCGGTTGAAGTGAATGACAGACTGCTGAGTGTGGATAGTGCCACATTTTCCGTTGTTCCGTCAGTTGTTGTCACCAACATTTCAGTACCATTGAAAGTGATACGACGCACTTCATTCAGTGCTACGCTGCTTTCTGTATTGAAAGATGTGATGGTCAAATAGTTGAAATCGTCGGCCCACGCAGAAGTAAAGGCTGTCAAGGCCAGTGCGAAGGAGAAAAGGTACTTATTCATATATATATGTATATGTGTTAAAACTTGAAACGGTAACTGATGCTGACGGCATGGATATTCTCATCACCATCGTCATCGTTCTCATGGTTGAAGACGTAGGCAATGCCTATCTTATGCTGTTTGCTTATCGAGTAGTCCACTCCTGCTGAAAGACGCAACTTGTCAACGTGGAAACTTTCACCGAGGTTGTTGAATGGCTCCACATATAAATATGGTGTCCAGTGCCAGCCTTTTTTGTCAATCTCGAAGGTGAGGCGAGAGCGCAGTACATGGGTGTCCTTGCTCTTCTTTGTCTTTTCACTAGCCTCAGAGGCATCACTTGATGATTTATCTACGTCATCGTATGTTATCAGGCTCCATGCTGTCATGTCACCTCCGGCAAGTGCTGTCATGTCAGAGGCTGTGAGCGCGTCATAGATGGGGTCGCTATAGTCGTTCTCAGTCTTGGTTCCTGTACGTTTCTGGCTTACAGTCTTGGACGGTATGAGTGTCATCTGATAGCGTTCACGCAGTGTAATGCGCAGAGTTTTCCATAAGCGCTGGGTATAGGCCGCATCTAAAGAGATACGGTGCTTGACGCGCCAATAGGACTCTGTGATGCGGGCGTAGTCCTTGTGAGTGTCGGTATAACCTTGATATCGGTATTTGTTGCCGTCACCATCGGTGTAGTAGGCTTTGTCCGCTGTTGCATTGTAGGTGGCTCCAGGAAAGGACGTGAAGACAGAGTCCAATCCATCGGAGGTGCGTTTGAAGTTGTAACCTCGCTCCGTCACATCCTTGTATGCAGTCTCAGCGTTGTAGTGTTTCATCAGGAACGTGTAGCCCACACCGAATTTCCAGTGTTTGTTGGGCTTCCAACTCAGGCTTAGTCCTATGTCATATCGGCTTGCCTGGCTTATTCCATCGTCGGTGCGAAATCCTGCGTCTATACCTAAAGAGAGGTCGTTAGACAAGCCCTTTACAGCACTTAGTTCAGTCCATAAAGCCCCTGTGGTTCGGGTCGCCTCATCACTTGTGTAGCCAGTTTCGGTATCCTGCGCACTAACTGTCAATGGTATGGCTAAAAGTAATATGGATATTATTCGTTTCATTACTATACGTCGGCTAACTGTGACCGCTTGATTTTCATCATATTATCCACATCACTGACGCCTTTGCCATCTCCGATGTAAGTAATCTTAAGCACAGCCATGTCTCGTAGGAAGTCGATGGCTCCGACTTGTATAGCGAGGATCTTGATGCCTAGCCGCTGTTCTAGATCGGCTTTCAGTTCGGCGCGCTTCTCTGGCTTCACCAGCTCAATGCGGTCATATTGTATGAGCTTGGTACTTTCCATCTTGAGTATGCGCTCGAACATAATGATAACCGCTATGATGATGATGTCTATGGTTAACAGTTCGGCAATAGATGGCCCAACAATCGTTCCAGCCTTGGTTTCACCGCCGATATCTTCGGACATGGCGTGGATCACAGATAAACAAACAACAACAAAGAGGTAGGTCATCTCACGCACTGGCATGGTATCTGTACGGTAGCGCATGATGCTGAAGATGCCAAACAGTCCGAGTCCCACTCCCATTGTGGCCTTACCGCGATCCATACTCATCATCAGGTACACGAGGAAGAATATTGCCACGGAGATAATCATAAACGTGAAGTAGAAATCGCGACGCTTGCTCTTCTTGAAATAGAGGAAGTTTACGATAATCCAGTTTACAATCAGGCAAATAGCAAATCGCAGAAGAATGCTAATAAATTCAGCTGAGAAGAGTCCTTGTATCATATTGTTGCTTTTTTGGTTATGACATTGTTGAAATGTTGTAGAGACCTCATATTGTGAAATGCTGTCCAGATAGTCTGTTTATCCTTACAAGCTTCTTTTTGAACAGGTTGGATTTAAGTGAGGGGTTTGTCAGGATGGAACCGATGCAGTACTTTGAGAATCCGGATGGCTTTATGCGCAAATCGCGAAGAATGTCAAGTACGGGTGAGAAAACGTTTCCGTCACGCTTGAGTTCGATAATAACAAGTTCACCTGTGCCTGCGTTTTGGTCGGTCTCGTAGTTGTGAAATCCGACGTTGAAGTCTATCGTTAACCGCTCTGTCTTGCCTTTATTTACAAGCGTGATGCGTTGAAATTGGTTCTGTACGGTTTGTAAAATGTCTGCTGTCGTAACGTGTGTCAGCTTATCGCAGAACTCATCGCCACCTGCTTCAATGAGACTTTGAAGCTCCTGAGATGCTACTGTGATGCGTTTCTTTTTTGTGCGTCCGTGGTTGTTCTTGGTCTTGATTTCAAGGAACGTAAGGTCTGAGTCCACATAGGTGCGTACACGTATCTTCTGGCGCGGAGCACGTTTGTTGTGGTGTTCTAGGAAAAAACGATGTGCGGGTGTGTCCCAATATGTTGTAATATAGTTAGCTATTCGGTTTCCGTCAATCTGCTGGGCGAAATACTGCCCCTGCGCCATCTCCAACAACCCCACCAGTTTCTGCTTGTTGGTAACAAACTTGGTGTCAGTACGGTTCATCAACTTAATGCCGCTCATCTCATCAAGTGATATGGGAGGCAGGGAACTGAGCCATTGGAGAATGTCTTGATCGTGTTCCATGGTATGAGGGAAGACATATATATTCGGTGCAAAATTAAGTGTTTGCAACGAAATGTCTGCATGTTGCCGCTTTTTTTTGATACTAATTGTAATATTATTTTGTCATTACGATGCTATTTTGTCTTAAATGGTTTACCTTTGTGCCAAAATAACCTAAACACTTATCTCACTATGGCAGACGTTAAAGAAATTCTCTCTGCAGCCGAAGAACGTATGGAAGAGGCTGTGATGTATCTGGATGAGGCTTTATCACATATCCGTGCAGGCAAGGCCAATATCAAGTTGCTGGATGGCATTCGCGTGGACAATTATGGTGCAATGGTACCTATCAATAACTGTGCAGCTGTAACTACTCCAGATGCTCGTACCATTGCAATCAAGCCTTGGGACAAGTCTATGTTCAAGGTGATAGAGAAAGCAATCATCAACAGTGACCTCGGCATCATGCCTGAGAACAATGGCGAGATAATTCGCATTGGCATACCGCCTTTGACAGAGGAACGCCGCAAGCAGCTGGTGAAGCAGTCGAGCAAGGAAGGTGAGCAGGCCAAGGTTAGTGTACGCAACGCCCGTCGTGACACTGTAGAGAAGCTCAAGAAGGCCATCAAGGATGGCATGAGCGAAGACGTGTCAAAGGATGGTGAGGCCGATACTCAGAAACTGCACGACAAGTACATCAAGCAGATTGATGCACTGCTAGCAGCCAAGGAGAAGGAAATAATGACTGTGTAGGGTGTAGTCAATGAAGGGACTTATAGTGCGCAACACAGGGAGCTGGTACGATGTCCGTATGGACGACGGCCAGCTCTATGCTTGTAAGGTGAAGGGTAACTTCCGTCTGAGAGGGTTGCGCAGCACTAATCCAGTGGCTGTTGGCGACTGGGTCGAGGTGCGACCAGACCCAGGACAGCAGGCAGATGGACTGAACTACGGACTGATAACTGAGATTCATGACCGCAGGAACTATATCATACGACGTGCATCGAATCTATCCAAGCAGAGTCATATCATAGCGGCCAACGTGGATTTGGCATGTTTGGTATGTACTGTTGCGCATCCTGAGACCTCTACAACCTTCATTGACCGTTTCATTGCCTCGGCTGAGGCCTATCGTGTTCCAGTGTGTCTGATTGTTAACAAGCTGGACCTCTACGACGAGGCTGAACTGTGCTACACAGAGATGCTTACGGCTCTGTACAGCAGCCTTGGCTATGAATGCTGTGCCGTCTCAGCTGTGACTGGGTGTGGCCTGGATGAGCTACGAACCTCGATGCGTGACAGGGTGTGCCTGTTTAGTGGTAATAGCGGCGTAGGAAAGAGTACACTGCTCAACGTGCTTGTGCCGGATGCTCAGGCAAAGGTGGCGGAGTTGAGCGAGGCGCACGACCAAGGACAGCATACCACAACCTTCTCGGCTCTCTACGACTTGCCCGGTGGCGGAGCCATTATCGACACTCCAGGCATTAGAGGCTTTGGCACCTTCGACTTCGAACGTGAGGAGGTCTCACATTATTTCCGTGAAATATTCGAGACTGGGCGCGACTGCCGCTTCGGCAATTGCACCCATACTCATGAGCCTGGCTGTGCTGTACGCGCAGCTCTCGACAACCATTTGATTGCCGAGAGCCGTTATCAGTCGTACCTGTCGATGCTTGATGACAAGGACGAGAGCAAGTATCGCGAGAAATTCTAGTTCACGTTAGCGTTTGTTAAATTGATTGTATAGATGCCCGCGTGTTCACCAAGGTTCACGTCGATGGTGAAGTTGAACACGTTACCAAGCAGGATTATTGTGCTGTTGGACAGAGTGGCAGGATATTCTTTATAAGTTACTTCTGTAGCATTAGGTGTGCGGTTGGGCATGCTGAAAACACCCTCTGTATCCTCAAACCTGTAGCCTTCTTCTTCCCTGATCACCTTTACATTCTCAAAGGTCGCATTTCCCCAGAACTCACTTTTGAATGTGACGCTAAAGCTGGAATAGTCCTCTGATGTTGACTCTACGATGATGGCATCAGTTGAAGTGGATGGCATATTGGAGAAATGCTGGCTATTGCCAATTGCTATGCCTTTGTAGGTGTTAACTATGAACGAGGCCTCGTTTATGGGACCATCGTCTTCGCTGCAGCTGTTGAATGACAGAATGCTAAAGCCTGCCATAAATAAGAACAGAAATGAGATGATGTGTTTCTTCATTATTGTTGTTGTTTGGTTGTGTTGGCGCGCAAAGATATGGAGTTTAAATGTATCAGCAAAAGATAAGATGTGTTTTTTGACTACCTTTGCAGCCGTAAAGAGAAAGAACACAATTCAATCATGATAAATATCCTATTAGCTGGACTGTTCAGTATCGTTTCTCCAACATCAACCGATAGCTTGCGCATAAGTGAGATTGATGAGGTAGTGGTTGTCGCTACACCCAAGGAGACTAATCGTCTGCGCCAGCAGCCGCTCTCGTCAACATCTCTGGCTCAGGAGCAGATGCGCGAGCGTGGCATCACAGGAGTGAAGAGTTTGTCGGCCAACGTGCCAAATTTGTTTATTCCCGACTATGGGTCTCACCTAACCACCAGTATATATATAAGAGGTATAGGGTCTCGCACAGGCACACCGGCAGTGTCACTGTATGTTGATGGTGTGCCGCAGGTGTCGGCTGCAAGCTTCGACTTCAATTTCAGCGACGTGGATCGTATAGATGTGTTGCGAGGTCCACAATCTACACTCTATGGACGCAACTCTATGGGTGGAGTGGTGCGTGTGTTCACTAAGAACCCATTCCAGTATCAAGGCACCGACCTGACGGTGGATGGGAATGTCATACCCAAAGGACGTTTCACCCTTACTCACTACCATCGTGTGAGCGACCAGTTCGCATGGTCCATCAATCTGTTTGGACTAAGGAGCAATGGCTATTTCCGCAACAGTGGACGAGACGATGAGCTGATAGACAGTGAGGATGACTTGGGAGGACGCCTGCGCTTCATCATCAAACCAACATCAACGTTGAGTCTTGACCTTACAGTCAACCACGAGTGGCTTAACCAAGGTGGCTATCCATATGAATATCAAGGTAAGGTTGGCAAACCTACAACGCCAGATCCAATGACAGAGGTGGGACAGATAGCATATAACAGCCGCAGTGGCTACCGCCGCAATCTCACAAACGTTGGACTGACGGTTGACAAAGAGTGGAAGAATGCTACATTGACCAGCGTCACGGGCTTTCAGCATCTTCACGACCGTATGGACTTGGATCAGGATTTCACAACTACCGACCTCTACACCCTGATGCAGCGTCAGAATTCAAACACTCTGTCAGAGGAAGTTATCCTAAAGGGCGGAAGTGCAGCCAAATGGTTAAATGGCAAATCGTCGAATTGTAATTATTCATGGTTGCTCGGATTGTCGGCCTTGCAACAATGGAATGATACCGATGGCCCTGTAAGCTTTCACCGCGATGGACTCGACTGGCTCAATGGCCTCATCAACAATATGGCAAATTCGCACATGCCAACGGTGAAGTCTTCGGAATATAGCATGAGCTTTGCATTCAACAATCAGATACTCGGCTCCGACCTTGCCTTCCCGGGTACATACAGTACCCCCAATACCAATATTGCATTGTTTCATCAGAGTACATTTGACAACCTGCTAGGTGTGGAAGGACTGACTCTTGCAGCAGGCATACGTCTTGACTACGAGTATAACAGCCTCGACTATGATGCCCGCTATAGCTTCAACCAAAGCTATGGACTCAACGGCATCCTGACATATCCTGACGGACATACCCGCAACGACATGGTGTTGGTGCCAGTGGGCTACTACTCTATAGACGATGCCATGCAAGGCTCTCTTCACAATGATTACCTAGAGCTGATGCCCAAGGTGTCAATAAAGTGGAAATCGGTGTATGCCACGGTGTCGCGTGGCTATCGTTCAGGTGGCTACAATATACAGATGTTCAGCGACCTACTGCAGTCACGTATGCAGACACGCATCATGCAGAACGTGACAGCTGCCACGCTGCCTGTGGTGCAAGCACAGCCGTCCATGCCTGATGTGGCGAAAGCTACTGTCGAGACTATTCTGACATCTATGGCTACTGAACAGCCTGTCGATGTGCAGGCATCGACCTGGTACAAACCCGAGACTTCGTGGAACTATGAGCTGGGCGCACATCTCAACCTCCTCAACAATCGCCTGCAAGCAGACATTGCAGCCTTCTGGATGGACACACGTGACCAGCAGGTGTCGCAGATGTCGGCAGGAGGACTGGGGCGTGTCACCATCAACAGTGGTGAGAGCCGCAGCATAGGTGCAGAAGCATCGTTGCGTGCGTTTATAACAGATGACCTTGAAGCTCAGCTGGCATACGGCTATACCCATGCCAAATTCCGCAATGCCGACAAGACCTTTGTGCCGTTTATTCCAGCCCACACTCTCAGCGTGGGAGCTACACAACATTGGCATCTCCCTTCAGCATTATGGCTGGACGGCATCAGCCTGCATGCCGACTACCGTGCTGCTGGGCGTATCTACTGGACAGAAGACAACAGTGCTTGGCAGGACTTTGCGGGAACGGTGAATACACGTCTTACGTTTCACCGCAGGTCACTGGATCTGTCCATCTATACCCGCAATCTGCTTGGTACACGCTATCAGACCTTCTACTTCGTAACCATGCAGCGCGGCTTCGCACAGTACTCCCGCCCTGCAACAATAGGATTTGAGCTGCGATATTGCTTCTGATAGTTGTGAATATTATGCATATTATGTGAAACTATTTGACAGATAAATAGTCTCATTCCAATGTCTTGCTAGATTGGAGAGGAGCGTATATACACAATGTCGGTAGATGGGAAATGAAACGTCAGCAGGAATGGATTGATATCTCAGCAGATATGAGATGAAACCTCAGCAGGAATGGGATGAAACCTCAGCAGAAATGAGGCGGAACGTCAGCACGAATGAACTGCTGTCACGGCACAAAAAAGCCCCATGTCGGTGATGACATGAGGCAATGTGGATATATGAAATAGAGTTGTAGCTATGCTATGAACCTATTGTTTGCAATGAAGGCTCGCGAAACTAGTGACGACATTATGAATACTTGTGTATGTTTATTTGAAATTGTATGCATAATTGAGTCCATAGCTATATGCGTTTTTTATTTGTTTGCAATGCAAAGGTACAACTCTTGGAAATCAGTTCCAAACGCTTTTGAACGATTATTCCTATCTCTTCTTCTACTTTACCCTCCACACATTGAGGACAATCCCGTTGAAGTTTTCACCGAAGGAAGGGGCGCATACGAAGAGTGAGTTGTTCAGCCATGCATACTTGCTGTCGGCTGGGGCTTCAAACTTTGGCGCACAGCGAAAGTAGGACTCTGTTTTGCCTTGGGCATCCGTGTAGTTGGCTATGATGCCGCAATTGCGGATGTTGATATATACTCCATCATCGGTCTTGATGGAGTAGATAGCCTCTAGTTCCGTGCGGCCTTCCTTGGCTAGCTGCCAGTCGGCACCTCCATTGACTATGGTGCCTTTCAGCCTTGGTCCTTCGAATGTGCCACCTGTTATCGGGATTACAGTGCTGCGACCATGGGGCGTCTCGCCTACGGTATAGGCTGCACCGAGCGTGACTTTCAGCTGCATGACAAACTCTGTGGTTGGACCAGCAGGACCATCAACAAGACTGTTCTTCTCGATAGTCCATCCTTCCCGCTTGCTCAGAGCGCAGTCTTGTCCCAGAAACATCGAGGCTGCTTCGACACTGCCCTTCAGCTGCCAGTCAAGCCATGTTCGTGCCACAACGGCAAACTCGCCACCATGAGGCTGGGCGTAGGTGCCACCGTGACCAACAGGCAGGTTGGCAGCTATTGCAGGCACATGGTTGATGCGGTGAAAATCGTCCATACCATTCTCATAGGCGATGTCTGGCCTTCCTCCTAGTATGTAGATTACAGGGCAATGTATTTCTGCCAGCTTCTCCTTGGGTGGCATAGGCATATTGGGCATGGCAGCACCAGCGTTCTGCTGGTTGAATAGTCCACTGTTGCAGATCATCAGCGCTGATATGCGCGGGTCGGCACAGTTGAACAGACTTTGCAGGCCACCGCATGACATACCGGCCACGCACAGATGACTGAGGTCGAGCTTCTGGTAATAGGGACTCTGTGGATCGTCGTTCTGCTTGTAGGCCCAATCAATGCTTTCTATCTGTTGTGATGGCGCAGACATGGGGCCGCTATACGGCTCATCGGTCATGGGAATGTAGCCAGTTGCTAGTACGAGATAGCCGTAAGATGCAATCTCGCTTAGGAACTTGATGTGTTCCCATGGTGAGTTGGCGCAGGCTCCGTTGCCCCATACCAGAATGGGTAGTGGGTGCTCGGCGTTGAATGGCGACAGGTCTTGTGGAGCTATGACAGTGTGGGCTTCCAGGCTTTGGGTCTCAAACATAACAGCCTTGTATGGACCAGTGCCGCCGTCCTCAACGACTCGTGATTTCGTCTGTGCAACCATTGACATGGATATGCAGCAGAGCAAGGAGACAAACAATAGTTTCTTCATAATAATGAGAAACCACAGATTACACTCAAATGCAATCTGTGGTTAGTATAATTGTTTGAACTTATCTGATGTTTAGTTCGAATGGCAGGCGGGTGAACACGCATTGTTGTGGCACACGCTGATACTGAAGCATCTGTAGGGTGCTGACCATTGGGTATAGGTTACCGAGAGCCTCGTGCAGACGAGCATCGAAGTAGCTCTCAGGCTTATCCTGCATCATGCGGTCAATCCAGGATATTTGCTCTGGATAGTTGACACGCTCGTATTCGGTGAGGTTGGCAAGCTTGGCAGCCTCTGCCAAAGCATCTTCAAGATTGCCGAGCTGATCTACAAGTCCCAGCTGTATAGCCTGCTCACCTGTCCATACACGTCCTTGGCCTATGGCATCCACGCTGTCCTGAGGCAGGCCGCGACCTTCAGCCACACGTCGTGTGAAGAGGTCGTAGCCACGTTCCACGTATGCTTGCATGAGTGCGGCCTCCTCTGCGTTGAACGGACGGCCCATAGCTCCGAAGTCGCTGTGACGGTTTGTAGCCACGACATCAAAGTGTAGCTCGAGCTTCTCGGTCAGCAATTCGGATGCGTCGGGGATGAGACCGAAGATACCTATGCTTCCTGTCAGAGTGGTAGGCTCGGCAAATATCTTGGAGGCACCGCAGCTGATGTAGTAACCGCCGCTGGCTGCCATTCCGCCCATTGACACAACCACAGGTTTCTGCTCCTTGAGCAGCTGCAGCTCACGCCATATCTGTTCGCTGGCGAAGGCACTGCCGCCAGGTGAGTTCACGCGCATCACCACAGCCTTGATGTCTTCGTTCTCGCGTAGCTTGCGCAATTCGCGCACTACCTCGTCCTGAACGATGTTCTCCTCTGATGAGGCTATACTGTTGGCGACTTGCTGTACAATCTCACCCGAAGCATAGAACACAGCAATCTTGTCATCGTGGCTGTCTGTGTCGGCATCGGCAACAACATCGGCAGGTGAAACGAAGCGTATGCTTTTACCTTCCTCGAGGTTCAGACGGTTGCGGAGGAAGGTCCTCACGCCATCGATGTATGTGAGTGTGTCAACCATGTGGTAATCCACCAGCATCTGTGATGGCTGCATGGTGATGAAAGTGTCAGCCATCAGGTTAAGCTGTTCTGCTGTGAGGCTGCGGCTCTCACCCACCTCTTCAACCATTTGTTCCCAGATGCTGCTCAAAAATGATGTAACCTGTTGGCGGTTGGGTTCGCTCATCTCTGTAGCGATATATGGCTCAACGGCACTCTTGAACTTGCCCACCTTGAAGACTTGGAACTTCACGCCCACCTTCTTCAATAGGTCGGTGTAGAACATGGGCTGTGAAGCAAGGCCGTGCCAGTCAACCATGCCTTCGGGGTTCAGCATCACCTTGTCAGCAACGGAACAGAGATAGTATGCTCCCTGGGTGTAGATGTCACCGTAGGCGATAATCCATTTGCCGCTGTCTTGCTTGTACTTCAGCAGTGCTTGTCTCAGCTCTTGAAGCATGGCGGGTGTACCTCCGTCAAAGGCTCCCACTTCCAGATAGATGCCCTCCACCTTATCGTTTTTGGCGGCAGCGTCAATGCCAGCCAAAAGTTGGTCTAGTCCTAATCCTTCTGTGTTTCCACCCATCAGCAGGGACATCACATCGGCTTCCTGTGAACGCTCACTAAGCACTCCGTTCAACGTTATTCGCATGACCGAACCATTCTTGACAGCTGTAGTGGAGCTGTCGCCTATCGACATGCAAATGACAGATACGATGCAGATCACAATAGCCAGCAGGAACCATAGGGATATGCCTACGACCGTGGCTAGCACTTGTTTAAGAAACTTTTTCATAGTCAAAAATTACAACTTAATTCGTCATTTGTTATTCGTCATTTGTTATTCGTTATTCGTCATTCGTTATTCGTCATTCGTCATTCGTTATTCGTCATTCGTTATTCGTCATTCGTTATTCGTCATTCCCCATTTCTCATTCCTGCTTGAATAGCTTCATGTGGTTGATGCGTTTGTCACCGCTGGCAATGCTGCACTTGCGTGTTCCATCAGGTGAGATTGTGAAGCTGCCTGTGGCAACGGTCACCTCTTCCCATGTGGCGGCCTCTTCGCTGTCGTAGTTGTCGGGGTCACCGCCTGTAAGCTGCATTTCGCGCTTGTCGTATGTCACAGAGATGTTGTCACCATCGGCTTCTAATCCTGCGAATACGTATGTGTATTCAGGTTCGAAAAACTCATTGTAGGTCTTCAAGTATCCGAAACCATAGATGTCATCATACTGTCCGCGTTTGGCATAGAGGTGCATCTCCACGTTGGGGTCTTGATTGTTGCTCCAGTTGCCAAGAAGGTCGCTGTTCACTTCAGCGTCTGCTTCCTCGTCCTCGTCGGTGGCTTCTGCGTCTTCCTCATCGTCAACCATCTCCTCATCGGCGTCGGATGAACTGCTTCCCTTTGACTTGTTGTCGGCTCCGCAGCTTAAAACCACGAATGCCAATGCCATCAGAATGGCATAGAATGATAGCTTCTTCATAGTTTGTTGGTGTTGTTGGTTTGAACAATTAAACAGAATTGTGTGGCAAAAATACTAACAAATCCCCATTCCACACTCTAAAAAGTCAATTACTAGTGGCCGAATGGCTCAAATTGTCAAATTGTCAATTGCCAAACTGCAAAATGTCAATACCTTTGCGGCGAAAATATAGGCAATGATTATATTGTTCAATTGTCAAATTGTAAAATTTCAATATGATTTCATTTCTACTGAGTGTCGTAGCTCTTATTGTTGGCTACATGTTGTATGGCCGTGTGGCAGAACGTGTGTTTGGACCTGATGACCGCGAGACACCTGCCATACGTAAGGCCGACAATGTCGATTACATTGTGTTACCCTCTTGGAGGGTGTTCATGATTCAGTTCCTCAACATCGCCGGTACTGGACCAATCTTCGGAGCCATCATGGGCATGTGGTTTGGCCCTGCGGCCTATCTGTGGATAGTGTTTGGCTGTATCTTCGGTGGCGCGGTACACGACTATATTAGTGGTATGCTGTCCATGCGTCACGACGGATGCGGGTTGGCTGAACTCACAGGCCTGTATCTTGGCGGTGCTGCCCGCAAGGCCTTGATAGTGTTCTCTATGATGATGATGGTGCTGGTGGGAGCGTTCTTTGTCTCTTGTCCTGCCATGATCCTGAGCGACATCTGGGGAGACAAGATGATGTGGGTGGTGGTGATATTCCTCTACTACGTAGCCACCACCATGATGCCTATCGACAAACTTATAGGCCGCATCTATCCGCTTTTTGCGCTGTCCATGCTGTTCATGGTTGTGGCTATGGGTGTGGTGTTGTGCCTGAAGCAGCCAGCTCTGCCTGAAGTGTGGGATGGACTGGGTAATTGGGGACCGTCGCATCTTGGTTTGCAACAGCCTCTGTTTCCAGCTCTGTTCGTGACCATTGCCTGTGGAGCGGTTAGCGGTTTCCATGCCACACAGTCGCCTATGATGGCGCGTTGCATGAAGAGTGAACGGCAGGGACGTCCTGTGTTCTACGGCGCTATGGTTACAGAGGGGCTTGTGGCTCTTGTTTGGGCCACCATCTCCAGCTATTTCTTTTTTGCCGACGGCTGGCGTGATGTTTGTTCACCCGAACTTGTAAAGTCGTTCACCACTGGTGCTGACGGCTTGGTACGTAACGCTGATGGAAAGCTGCTTATACAGTCATTCGATGCTCCCAGGGTGGTGACAATCATCTGCGAGTCGTGGCTTGGCATTGCCGGCAGCATCCTCGCCCTGCTTGGTGTGGTGGCTGCTCCAATCACTACAGGCGGCTCTTCCTTCCGCTCGGCTCGCCTGATACTTGCAGAGAGCTTCAACCTGAAGCAGGGTAGTGCCGTTTCGCGCCTGCTGCTCAGCATCCCCGTGTTTGCCGTTGGTATAGCCCTGCTGGCATGGCAGATGGGCAATCCCAGTGGCTTCAAAACCGTATGGCAGTATGTTGCATGGGGTACACAGCTCATGGCTGCCGTCACACTCTGGGTATGCACCGTCTATCTGCGGCGCGAAGGCAAATGCTATTGGCTGACGCTAGTTCCTGGCGTGTTCATGACCATGGTGGTAACAACGTTCTTCCTCGTATCATCCACAACCTTGAGCTTGCCATACACCCCATCTCTCATAGCTTCAGGAGTGTTGACTGCTATTGCTACCACGCTGTTCTTCAGAAGTAAGTAGGCTTCTGCTATACACCGCTGCCGCCAGTGCCCCCATGATGGAGCATTGGCGGCAGCTATGTGTTTAGGCGTGTAGGTCTTACTCCCAGTTGAAGTCGAAGGAACTTTCCTTTACGCTTGGGTCCAGTTCGCCACTGTCATCAACACCGCCATAGCCAATGGAAATATCATTGTCTGTCGAAGTTACACCGCTCAATGCCAGTGGCATTTCTAATGCAGCTGTCAGTATCTCAGTCTTTGGTTCGATATATGTCTTTTTCATAGTAGTCCGTTACTTAACCATTACTTTGTTACCGTTTATAATATATATCCCCCGATGCTGAGGCTTGGTAATCCTACGACCACTAAGGTCGAAACAGGTTCCATTGGATGTACCATCTGTAATTCCATCCACGTTAGTCACGATGTCATCTATTAGACAGTTGAACTTCACGCTGGCCACGTCGTAGTAGGCATCCAGCACATCGCGCAATTCGAAGTAGCCACGATAGCCCTTGATTGTTGTATTGCCTGTGGAATAGTAGAACTTGTTGCCGTTGAGGAACAGGTTTTCTTCAGGCACCAGCTTCCTAACGTATGTGCCGTAGAAGTAGCCGCGCTGTGATGCTTTCTTGCCAACCTGCACCACAGGCTCTTCGTCAGGTTCGATGGTCACGCCGTCGAATGTTGCTGTCGTAACCGTCTCACTCACCTTGATGAGCATCGGGGTATTTGCTTCAATGCCGTCTGTAGCATCAACCGATGAGAACGTCACATTGATTGCTACTACCGCACCGTCGTCGTCCTCCTCACTTGCCCATGCGGTGAATGCTGCCAGTTCCACATCCTCTCCGTATGCCGCTTTCAGTTGCTCGCCCGTAACAGTGAACGGCAGGCAGATTGTGTTCCACTCGCCAGCCTTGATAGTGCGGTTGAGGATTACATCCACGACTTCATCTGAGGATACAGGCATTGAAGTGGAGGTTTCATCAAGCAAAACATGTGTATCTAATGGCTCGCCGACAGTAATTGTAAATGTCTGATTGTTGAATAAAGTGCGTTCACCATCGGTGGTTGTAAATTCAATCTCAATGAGCTGACCTTCCAGTATACTACCCAACTCTAATGCATTTTCTGCTGTAATTCCTATGGAAAATAAGCTTCCTTCTGTACCAGTAATGGCAGAACTGTTGATACTGAAAATAGTGAATTGCTCTTTGCCGTTTTGTAAATGACTCGCTCCAATGCTGTGGTTCGTTGAGACAAAACGCTCTCCCTTAGTTATTTGTGGATCACCATTTCCATCTAACACTGCCGATATACCTTCGGGTAAAATAAGTGCCATTTGTCCTGCCGTGTAGCTTCGCTCAGGATTATTTAAGGTGATGTGAAGGGAAGCTACACCACCCTGCGGTAGAGTGACGTTATTGACTATCACCTCGTCAGCCATGGCATTGCTAATGCCTAATAACAATGCCACATAATAAACTATTGTTTTCTTCATTGTAACATATATATGGTTATTTGTTAAGAATCATATTTATGACATTTACAGCATCGGAAATAGTTATGTCACCATCTCCGTTCACATCGGCTCCTTTGGATATAAACACAGATGGGGTACGTCCAAGGATGTGATTAACTATACCAACAGCGTCACTTACAGTAACTTTGCTATCACCATTTGTGTCACCAACTATCGTAGCTGTAATTGTTAGCCTTGCTGATAAGTCTTTATGATGTATAGTTTCTCCATTTGTCTTGGTTAATTCAACTTCTTTTATACTTAATGTATAAGCTCCTTCTGCAACATCTTCTCCAATACATAGGGTCATATAAGCAATGGCTCCTTCTGCGCCAGAGAATGCAGCTGAAGTTCCAGAAAATACGACAACCTGATAATTACCATTGGATAGCTGTGAGCATAGGATGCTTTGATCAAATGCACGGTCGGACATAGTTGCCATGTAATTGCCATTCTTGTCAGTTCCCACGTTAATACCTGGTGGCAATTGTAGTTCAAACTGAAGTCCTGTTATGGATGCAGAGTTATCCAATTGTATAGGCAACACCAATGTCCCACTTGAAACTCCAACAGCATTTTCTGCATATAGAACATTACTAAGTACATTTATGAAACATGACGCTGTTTTGTTACTTCCGTCTGCAGTAGTTGCTGTTATGGAACATTGGCCTGGAGAAATAGCAGTTACCAGACCGTTGTCATCCACTGTTGCTATACTTGGATTTGATGTTATCCATGTGACAGTTTTGTTTGTAGTATTTGCAGGAAGTAAAGTAGCTGTTAGTTTTAACTGTTCACCAGATACTAACTCAGCTGTAGAAGCATTAAGACTTATACTTGAAGCTAATCTAGGATTAACGGTAACAAGGCATTGAGTAGAGACTCCATTATGAGCCGTACATGTAATAGTGGCTGTACCAAGGCCGATTGCTGTCAATACGCCAGAGCTACTAATTGATGCTATTGAGGTGTCGCTACTGCTCCATTTCAGCGTTGTTGTAGCACCAGTCTGATATATTGTTGGAGTGAACGTATAATTTTCGCCTATAGTCATTGTTTTTGTATTAGGTATTGAGATAGAGGTTACGTCAACAACAGTGACTGTACAAGTGAAAGATCCAGATGCTTTTGCCGAAATAGAATATGTTGACCAATATATTGACGACTGGGTTTTTGTATAGCTTGTACATGAAGAGGCAGATCCTTGTATTACATATGTACCAGGCTTTAGAGCTGTCACTTTATAAGTGGTATAACTGCCATATATTCCATTATGGGCATCAATAGTGTTACCTTCCTGTTTTTTTTCAGCTACTATGGTCACAGAGTGGCTTGTCGGTGAAACGGCAAGACCATCGGTGCTTGGTATTGAGGCAGAGCCGGATAAGACTCCTTTACCAGTGGATATTCCGGACATACTCACAGGATTTATATCAAATGTTTGTCCTACAGTGACGGTTTTTGAACTTGTCTTTGTGTCCGCCCATGAAATAAAAGGAATGAGCAGGAATAACAATAGTGTAAGGTTCCTCATATTTGTTATATTTTGCCCCTCCAGTCCCTCAAAGAGCAGTTAGTAAATGCGTGAAGCGTGGAACTGTATCCACTTCTCCACCTTGAGGTCTTAGGAAACCTTACACAGAAGATGCAGACAACATTCCACGCTTACGCATGGAAGCCATCATGTTCTCTTGCTGTGTATGAAAGTTCCTAAGTTTCAAGGCGCAAGACGAGCATAACGCTTCGTTTTATTCCGATAAGATGTACCTCCCACGACAGGGAAGCACGTGGCAAAAGTAGGGATTAGTTGGGAATGGGCAAAGGAAATCCCAACTTATTTGTTTGAAGTGCAAAAGAAAAGCCCCTCCGCAGGTTGTGAGCGGAGAGGCTAAAAAGTGATTTACCTATACTACAATGACGTGATCTGCGCGATAGTAAGACCTGTAGCCTGTGCAATCTGCTCAATGGGCAGGTTCATAGCTTTCAGCTTGAGGGCAACGGATTTGGCTTCTTCTTCACGTCCTTGTTGCAAGCCTTCTTCTCGTCCTTGTTGCAAGCCTTGTTTAAGGCCTTTGGCCATCCCTTTTGCTATACCTTCGGCCAAACCTTTGTCGCGTGCGGTCTTAATGACACTGAAGTTATCCCAGAACACCTTTTTGCTCTCCTCATACTGTCTGCGTTCAGTCTCTGTGTAGCGGGCAATCTCCGCCTGATCGAACAGTTTCTGGAACACACGGTCCTGCAATTCCTTGGGGCGATCTAGCAGACGATAGAGATTGTGAAGCACGAACATCCACTTGTCGAACATTGTTTCCAGCTCATCCTCTGTCTTGGTGAACTTCGGCATCTCCAGATAGATGAACGTCAGTTTGTCGTAGAACACATGATTGTCCTCCACGTCCTTCAGCTTGATTTCGTGACGATAGCTGTCTGAGGGGTATTCGCCGTGAGGAAACTCAAAGTTCAGTATGCCGACGGTATATACGTCATCGAGGTGATAGTCCCACTCACCCTTTGGTGCTTGCTCGCGGATGGCAAACGTAGAATAGTAAAGGCTTCTGTCCTTGAAGTAGCTCTGCTCAGCCTTCTGCATTTCCACGATGAAACGACTGCCGTCGCGTGTCTTGCAATAGACATCAAACACGGCTCGACGATCTCCGTATCCATCGCCCAGATGCTCGCTGTTGAGGTACTGAACATCTATTATCTCGTTCTTTTCGCCTTCGAGCAGGGCATTAAGGAAACTGATGAGCAAGTCCTTGTTCATCTCTGTGCCGAACAGCTTCTTGAAACCGAAGTCTGTATATGGGTTGATGTATCTTTCTCTTGTATCGACAGGCATACAGTTTGTTATTTCGATTAAGATGTGCCAAACCTCTGTCCTCAGCACATGGCAAAAGTAGAGAGAATTAAGGAATGGGCAAAGGAAATCCCAACTTATTTGTTTGCAGGACAAAAGAAAGAGGCTGTGTCAAAATACAAAACCACCCTTTCACAACTAATTAGACTAATTGGACGAATCCCATAAACATCTGTCTAAGAGGCTCCTCAACAATTCGGATAATTTGTGTAATTCGTTGTAACGAACAATAAAGAGGCTGTGTCATGCATTTTGACACAGCCTCATAGTAATTGATATGGGATGGGGGGGATTATCCCAAGAAGGAAATCAGTACGCCGGCGGCTACGGCAGAGCCAATCACACCGGAGATGTTGGAGGCCATGCAGTAGTTGAGTACGTGGTTCTTCGGGTCGTACTTGGTGCTTATGCCATTGCATACACGGCTGGCCATAGGTACGGCAGAGAGGCCAGTAGCACCGATAAGCGGATTGATCTTTTTCTTGGCAAAGAGGTTCCATATCTTCACCATGAAGATTCCGCTGGCAATGCTGAGAGCAAATGCGCAGAATCCGCCAGCTACGATGCCCAGGGTCTGGAAGTTGATGAAGGCATCTACCGTCATCGTGGCTCCCACGCAGAGACCCAGGAAGATGGTGGCTGCGTTCATGATTCCGTTGCTGGCAGCGTCGAAGAGGCGGTTGGTGTCGTTGCCAATCTCCTTCACGAGGTTACCGAACATCAGCATACCCACTAGGCTGACAGCTGTGGGGACGAAGATGGCCACGATAGTGGTGACGGCGATAGGGAAGATAATCTTCAGCACACGCATGTTCTTTATTTCCAAGGTGTCTGGGTATAGCTTGTCCATCTGCTTCATGTTGATGCGTAGCTCCTTCTCTGAGCACAGCAGCTTAACCACTAGAGGTATGATTACCGGCACTAGGGCCATGTAGCTGTAGGCGGCAATGGCTATGGGACCCAGCAGATGTGGAGCCAGTTTGATGGTGGTGAAGATAGCCGTTGGGCCGTCGGCACCGCCGATGATACCGAGTGAGCCTGCCTCCTGAGGAGTGAAACCAACCAGCAGTGAAACCATCAGCACGGCGAAGATACCCATCTGAGCGGCAGCACCGAAGATGGCCAGCTTCAGGTTACGAAGCATGGGACCGAAGTCGGTCAGTGCACCCACACCCATGAAGATGATAGGAGGGAGCAGTCCGCTCTTGATGAGGGCATAGTAGAGGTAGTTCATCAAGCCGAGGTCGTGGGCAATCTGGTGAAGTGGCATTTCATAGATGTTCTTCATCACCGTCTGTCCATTCTCCATCACAGGAACCAGACCGTCGCTGTTTGCCTGAAGCACACCCATACCGCCGCCGGGGAAGTTCGCAATGAGTACACCGAATGCAATGGGTACGAGCAGCAGTGGCTCATATTTCTTGACGATGCCCAGATAGAGCAGCGTGAAGGCAAGCAGGTACATGACGATGAACAGTGGGTTCTCTGCTATGGCAGAGAGGGCTGTCATCTGAAACAGCTTGTCAAGGATGTCATATATCATTTCCATACTCCCTTCGTTTATGCAATCTTCATTATAGGATCATCTTCCTCCACGCTGTCACCGCTGTTCACGAGGATGGCTGTGATGACACCGGCCTTGTCGGCACGGATGGCGTTGAAGGTCTTCATAGCTTCTATGTAGCCAAGTACGTCGCCTGCCTGTACGCTGTCGCCAACCTTCTTTGGAGTCTCGGAATTGTCCTTCACCAGATAGAACTTGCCTTCCAGTGGTGCCAATAGGTCTGAGCCAGCCCCTGCAGGAGCAGCGGCACCTGCGGCGGGAGCAGTGGTGGCAGCAGCTGGTGCCTCACCATAGACAACATCAACCTTGTAGCTCTGTCCGTTTACGGTGAGGGTCAGGACGGATGGTGTGGCAGGTGCTGCACCTGCAGCTGGAGCGTTCTTCTTAGCCTTGCGCTCTGCCAAGTCTTTCTCGAAGTCGGCCTTGGCCTTGCCGCTCTTGTAGGCACGGTACTGTTCGGGGTGCATGGCCAGCTCGAAGAGTTCTTCGTTGTCCTCTCCCAGTTCCCAGCCGTTCTCCTGCATCTCTTTCTTGAAGTCTTCCAGTTTGTCGGGATAGTAGCTCTGTGGGTCGTTGGTCTCAAACTCACGACCTTCAGCCTTGGCCATATCAACCAATTCCTGAGCTACAGGACCAGGCAGCTGTCCGCTCTTGCCAAGAATCATATCCCAGATGTTGTCGGCAATCATGCTCCAACGCTCCTTGCCTTTCTCCATCTGGATGACGTTCATCAGAGCCAGGTTCTTCACATACTGCGAGAACGGAGTCACAAGACATGGGTAGCCCACCTTTGGCCATACATAGGCCACCTCGTCGAAGAGCTTCACCAGCAGCTGGTCGGTCGTCAGCTCTGGCTGGTTGTTCTTCACCTTCCACTTGTTCAGGCTCTTGAGGTTGTCTTCGAGGTCGGTCATCAGTGAACCCATCATACCACCAGGCAGACCTGGCTTGACGAGCAGGGAGTTGTTGATGTGGTTAAGGGCTGGAATGTAGTATCCGAGGAAGTCGTCATACATCTCCTGTATGAGTGAGCGAGCCTCCATGTAAGCTTCCATGTTGATGTCCTTGACCTTGAAGCCTGCATCCTTCAGCATCTCCTGAACGGCGATGATGTCGGCGTGACCTGTACCCCATGCTAGAGGTGACATGGCCGTGTCGATATAGTCGCATCCGGCCTTAGCCACTTCCAGAATGCTGGCCATACAGAAACCAGGGCCAGCGTGAGAGTGGTACTGGATGACAATGTCCTTCTTCAGAGCCTTGATACCGGCAACAATCTTACCCAGGGAAACGGGACGGCCTATGCCAGCCATATCCTTCAGGCATATCTCGTCAGCTCCAGCTTCGATGAAGGTCTTTGCCAGGTTCACGTAGTAGTCAACAGTATGGATTGGTGAGTGTGTGATGCAGAGGCTGGCCTGTGCAATCATGCCTGCCTCTTTAGCGTACTGGATGGATGGGATAACGTTGCGGGTGTCGTTCAAGCCGCAGAAGATACGGGTGATGTCTGTACCCTGCGCCTTCTTGACTACGTAGAACAGACGGCGCACGTCCTTGGGTACGGGACTCATGCGGAGACCGTTCAGTGCGCGGTCAAGCATGTGGGTCTGTATGCCTGCCTCATGGAAAGGCTTTGTCCACTGACGTACGCTGATATTGGGGTTCTCTCCATAGAGCAGGTTGACTTGTTCAAAGCCGCCGCCGTTGGTCTCCACACGGTCAAAACAACCCATGCGGATAATGGCTGGAGCCACCTTGACGAGCTGGTCAACACGGGGTTGATACTTGCCTGCACTCTGCCACATATCGCGGAACACCAGGCTAAACTTTACTTCTTTCTGTGCCATATTTTGGTTGTGTTTTTATTGATTACTCAAGTTTCGCATGTTGGAAGTTAAAGAAGTTATGTGACCTTCGGTCACGGAAGTTAGAGGACAATACTTCTGATATTGGTTATATCAGCCTGCATAACAATCGTCCTTTAACTTCTTTAACTTCCGCCGCGAAGCGGCATAACTTCCTTTAACTCCCATGCAAGCGGAGCTTGCGAAAGTCGAATTGATTACAGTTTTGTTACTTTGCTAATCTTTCCTTTGCCGCCTGTGATTTGTTTCACCGCTTCAGCCAGCACTGCCATCGTGCCGGCATCGACTGTTGCTGCTGGTTGGGCCACAGCTGCAGTCTTCTTTGGTGCTACAGCCTCTTCGGGTGCGAACTTATTAACCATCGAAATCAGCAGTTTGCCCAGCTGTATGACGATGATAAGAATGAGGAACACGGTAGCCATACCGACTGCCATGAGTTCCAAACCGATATTGATATTATCCATTACCTTGTTTTATTTTGTAATTTCTGAATCGTAATTGTCCAATAGTAAATTGTCCAATTGTCAAATAATCCTCACTCCTCCCTTGTCCGCACTGGCCACGCTCTTGGCGTAGGCTTGTAGGCTCTTTGACACCACGCGGTTGCGGCGCAGCGGCTGTTGTGGACGTGCCGCCAGCTGCTCGTCGGTGAGGCGTACGTTGATGCTGCGGTTGGGAATGTCGATTTCTATGATGTCGCCGTCAATGAGCTTGCCTATGTTGCCACCGCTGGCGGCTTCTGGCGAGATGTGGCCAATGCTGAGGCCGCTGGTGCCTCCGCTGAAGCGTCCGTCGGTGATGAGGGCACACTCCTTGCCCATGTGCATACTCTTGATATAGGATGTTGGGTAAAGCATCTCCTGCATTCCAGGCCCGCCTTTAGGACCTTCGTGGGTGATTACCACGACATCGCCCTTCTGCACCTTGCCGCCCAGTATGCCCTCGCAGGCATCCTCCTGGCTGTCGAACACCTTGGCAGGTCCCGAAAACTTCCAGATGCTCTCATCCACACCTGCCGTCTTGACCACGCAGCCGTCCTGGGCGATGTTTCCGAACAGAACAGCCAATCCACCATCGCGGGTGTAGGCATGTTCGAGGTCGCGTATGCAGCCTGTAGCGCGGTCTGTGTCGAGGCTGTCGTAGTAGGTCTCTTGTGCGCCTAGCTGATTGCAGAACTTACCAGCGGGAGCACTACTATAAATACGCTGGGCCTCATTATCCATTGTCCACTGTCCATTGTCCACTATAGCGTAGCGCTTAATATCTTCTCTTAACGTGGCACCATCAACACGTTTGCAGTCGAGGTGGAGTAGGTCGCCTTTGGCTAGCTCGCCAAGTATGCCAAGTATGCCGCCAGCACGGTTGCAGTCTTCAACGCTGTACTTCTGGGTGTTTGGTGCCAGCTTGCACAGGCAGGGTACACGGCGTGACAGTGCATCGATGTCCTTCATGGTGAAGTCGGCCTCAGCCTCTTGTGCCACAGCCAGCAGGTGCAGAATGGTGTTGGTGCTGCCTCCCATGGCTATGTCAAGTGTCATGGCGTTGAGGAAAGCTTCGCGGGTTGCGATGGAGTGGGGTAGTACGGTCTCATCGCCGTCCTCATAGTAGGCCAAAGCGTTCTTCACAATCTGACGTGCAGCCTGTTTCAGCAGTTCCACACGGTTCTTGTGGGTGGCCAGTATGGTGCCGTTGCCAGGGAGCGACAGGCCGATGGCCTCTGTCAGTGAGTTCATAGAGTTGGCTGTGAACATGCCTGAACAGCATCCGCAGCCTGGACAAGCCCTCTGTTCAATCTCTGCCAGCTCCTCGTCGCTTACGCTCTTGTCCGCACCCTTGACCATCGCGCTGATAAGGTCTAGGTTCTCGCCGCGCCAGTGGCCGGCCTCCATAGGACCTCCACTTACGAATACCGTTGGTATGTTCATCCGCATGGAGGCCATGAGCATACCAGGAGTGATCTTGTCGCAGTTGGAGATGCACACAAGTGCGTCGGCCTTGTGAGCGTTGCACATGTACTCCACGGAGTCGGCAATGATGTCGCGTGACGGCAGCGAGTATAGCATACCGTCATGCCCCATTGCTATGCCGTCGTCAATGGCAATAGTATTGAACTCGGCTGCATAGCATCCGAGACGTTCTATCTCCTGCTTTACAATCTGTCCTGCCTCATGCAGGTGGGTGTGGCCTGGCACAAACTGGGTGAACGAGTTGGCTATGGCAATAATTGGCTTGCCAAACTGTTCGCGCTTCATCCCATTGGCCACCCATAGTGCCCTTGCCCCAGCCATGCGTCGGCCTTCGGTGCATACGGCACTTCTGAGTGCGTGTTTCATAATTATGTTGTTCTTTACCACGAATTACACGAATTGAACGAATTGTAGCTGCACACTTAGCGAGGTGCCTAATGCCTGCTAGTTGTGTAATATGATGATGACTATTTGCCTCTAATTCGCGTGATTAGTGAAATTCGTGACGCTTAAATACTACCGTAACTTGAATACCTTTTATATATAATGCGCTGCAAAAGTACAGATTACTCACTGCAACAGCAAATAATATGCACAATAAACTGAATAATACAACAGGAGTGCCGAACCTCACGGCCCAGCACTCCTTAACAACTTTTACTTTTACTACTCTATATATTGTGATGTATAGAGCCACACGAATTAATAGCCTCACCCCCGTCCCCTCTCCGAATGGAGAGGGGCGTAGTTACATTTGGAGAACAGTATTCCCTCTGTTAGCAGAAGTATATACTCCCCTCCCTCTCTGGGGGGAGGGGTTGGGGGAGAGGCTCCTTAGTCCTCTTACTCTCTCCAATCGTCTTTCCAGACGTTGTAGTTGGAGGAACTGTTGTTCTCCTTAACCCAGCTACCATCGTCCTGTGTTGTAATGGTTTTTGTGCCATCAGCTACAATAGAGTTTTGGAGCAGGGCGTGTCTGGAAGAAAGGTTTACAATCAGTATGGATGGAATAATATATGTTTTCATAGCTTCATTAGTATTTAGCGTTTGTAATCTTGCTCTACTTTACAACCATCTTTCTACCATTCACAATGTAGATGCCGCGTGTAGGTTGGCTAACACGTTGACCAGAGATGTTGTAGATAGTCTGGCTTTGGGATTCTGGCATACCAACATTATCTTCAATACTCGTTGAGATGTTGTCCCAACTCAGCATGAATCCCTTAACTTCTGCATCAGCTGCTATATAAGCCTTGTTGGGCTTGATGTCGAAGTTGTACTTGTAGAAGCCAACTACACCATCGTATTTACCTAGCACAAGATTATCGCCATGAGCCATAGTGGTATAAGTACCATCCAGAATATTGTCTTGGCTAATGTCATCCACGCTTGCAATAGTTGCTGTTACATTTGTCGTGGAAGTGCCTTTCAGCAGTACAGGTGTTCCTGCTGGAATGCTTTTGCCGTCTGTTCCCAACAGCACAGGACGCACCCATCCATTTCCAAGGTTTATGAGAGTATAGGCACACACATCATCACCCGTTGCGTCTGTTGTTGGCAGTGTCACGCCAAAAGGCAGATAAGTTGTACCATAGGTTACATCATCAACAGCGTTAAGTGTGAGTGTGATATTGGTTGCATCCTCGATAACCCATTTTGATGCGTTGCTGCTATTATCCCATGTTAGAATCGACTCTGGTGCATTTCCCCATGAGGAGCGGAACCAATAACCGTTAGCATCCGATAAATCAGCACGGATAGACACAACAGTAGGTGTCTGCATGGTAAATGTATGATTAGAACCGGCATTACTGTTTGCTCTTACTGGCGTGTTATTGTCTCCTTGTGTCTGAACATTCAGTCCCTGCGTAGAAATGGTATATACGCCATCACTTACTTTTGTAAGTTGCAAAATAGAAGAAGGATCAGAAGCCTCAACCTCTATTAAGCCGACACCCTTACCAGTATAACCAGCCGTTCCATAACCAACATATTTGCCAGAACTGACATTCTTGATGCGATAGTTGCCTGTTGCAGGATACCTAATATTATTGGCATCTGATACAAACGCCAATAGCTCATCATACGTTGCTTTGTCACAAGAGCTCTTTGCTGCGGCCCAAGTCGATCCCATTGCCATACTTTCCGACGAGCTTTTCACACTGAAATACTTTCCAAAATTGTCAAAATAAGGAGAGATATTCTCTTCCACCCAAATGGGATACGGAGCTTCAACCGTTAATGTAGAGCCTGCATCCTTGGAAGCGTTGTCCTGCCAAAAACTTAACTTTTTATATCCCGCGTAATCGTTGATATAGCGTGAAGTTCCAGGCACCTGAAGACCAAAAGCATTGGCTTCACTATTTTTGGGATTACCATTGACAATCCATCGCGTTGTGTTGCTTTCATTCATCAATGGGTATGAACCATTTGCAGGGTTTGCGCTACCCGCATAAAGCGTCTTGCTGTTACCTGCGCCTCGATTCCATATCTGGAAACCATTATACGGGTTACCTGTGAAAGCCCAATAGTATCCATTTTCGTTAGTGAATGAGCTCGTAGCGACTAAGCTGTAACTCTCAGCGTCATCAGCATACTTGACATTATATCCCCCCTGACGCATGTGAAGAATATACCAGGTGGCATTATTATAATTGGGGGAAATATCGAACGGGCCGCCCCAAGTCATCGTAACAGAAACAGTTTCTGTAGAACTACCTACTGTTGACGGGGAATAAGAATACGTACAGAAATCCCTTTGCCAGTTTGTAGTTGGAAGCGATGCTGAACCCTCTACCCGCGGCTGATAATAAGTGTCCAATGTTGATTCATCAAAAACCAAATTATACTGCACCATTTTCTCCAAGCGCCACACAAAATGCTTTTCGTCCTGCAAGCCGTAATCTGCATCAGGCAGCGTATTCCCGTTATCTTCTACATTCCAATACGCATTGGCATGCCACGTGTTGTCATTCACATTTGATGCTCGGACAGCATACGTTCCATCATCTGTATCATTCAGATAAAAAATCTGCGCCTCATAACTATCTCTATTTTGTGTGTCCACGCGTATATTGTTCGTTCTATTTTCACCATTGGGATTGGTGAATCTCTTACCACTCGTCTGTCCATTCACCTTATACGCATATCCTGCAGGAACAATCCCATTACTTGTCGTTTTCGTAAATTGGAATATCTCTGCTTCGCCAGGCGTTGCAGTCAATGTTCCTGTACTGGTAAGATAATATGGTGTAGAACCTTCTGTCTCAGAAGAACCATCGTAGAGGGTATATATACGGTACCCCCATTCTTCGATGTCCGCAACAATCTCTACTTCATAGAATGCATAGGGATGAGCATATTTCCAGGTCGCAAAACCGGATGTACCGCTATTACCATTCCATGCATCACTGTTAGTTAATCCAGTTGTTATTGTTGAGATCGTCCATACATCATTGGCGTTACCATAACCTCCCTCTTCTCGCATTGTCCCTGACGCATCCTCGCTTTGACAACTAGCTTGAAAAGCATCATTATCACTAGAGGACCAATTAATAATATATAGACCAACTTTAGATCCGCTCGATAAGGATTGACCTCCATTATAGTAATTACCATTATGGTTTTTCAGATAGTACTTACCATCACCTGCATCTTCCAACTTCCATAGATAATCGGCGTTTGTCGTTACAAACGAAGATGGAGCTGCAGCACTACCTGCACGACAATTTGAAGCTATAGACGTTCCGTTCCCATAAACATAGAAACGCCGGTCTACATACGAGCCTGGGGTATAAGCAGTATTATAAATAATGTAACTTTTTCCCACTTCCAATGATGTGGCCCTGGTTTTCGGAACGTACCTGTGTGCCCACGCCCCGCTGACTCCAGCGAGGATCATAATAAAGAGTAATATAGTTCTTTTCATTTTTTTTGTTGAGTAGTTGCTTATTTGGTCTAAAATCAACTTCCGCAGGTTCTGCGGAAGCTGACTGATGAATTATTTATGGATTTACTTGCTCCAATCGTCGTTCCAGACATTGTAGTTGGAGGATGATGAAGAATTGCTTGCGTCCTGCTTTACCCAAGCATCTTGATTAACCGTTGTATTGTTAATCTGGAGGGAACCTTCAAGTAGTGCACGCTCCGATGCAAGCTTTACGATTAGTATAGCGGGGGAATTATATATGCGTTTCATAGTCGTTCTGTTTTAATATTCAGCAATATGTTTTCTACAATTATTGTATAGCCACTTTCTTACCGTTAATGATATATAGACCGCGTGTCGGCTGACTGATGCGGCGACCACTCAGGTCATACACCCTTGTGTCTGTTGTGCAGGCGTTGGGCCTTATATCGTTGATAGCATCAACTATATCCCAGCTGATGATATAGCCTTTGACACCTGCTGATATGTCTGAATCAAGTTTCAGATATGCTTTGTTTGCACCAATCTTCTTTCCATCACCTCGCTTATAGAAGCCAACAACGCCATCGCTTATACCAAGGATGTACTCGCCATCTTCACGGCTTGAAGTAATCGCTGTGTATGTGCCTATGAAATGAGAGTCTAAACCTCCTATAGCAGAGAAGGCAGAGCCTGAATTAATAGTTGCTGTAGCTGTTGCACTCGTGCCTTTCAACAGAACTGGAGTTCCTGCTGGCACTTTGTTATCTGTTACTTGCGTTGGAACAAGGAAGTCTCCACTCTGAGCCAAAGTGTAAGCTGTAGCACCTGTTATTGTTGCGTCAAATGGAAGATATGTCGTTGCATAATATGTTGGAGTCCCTGCACCATCACTATTAAGAGCTATTGTGCATGTTGTTGCATCTTCCACACTCCAGCTTGACGCATTTGTCCCATCGCCTGCTGTCCACCCAACTACACCATTCGTTTTTGTTGTGCTGTTATACCATGCAGCTTCATGCATATTACCTTGTTCTGTTCCGTCATATATGCTGCAAGTGCCAGAGAGATTAATATGGTTAAATGCAAAATTGACAGCATCAGCATCAGTGGCTGTGAATAGAGTGTTTTCCCCTGAGTGCTTTTGAATATTCAATCCTTGAAGCGAAAGTTGATAATTCTTGCCTGAGCCTACGCGGCTAAGGTAAACGATAGTGCCAATATCTGTCATTTTATCGTTTGAAGTTGTGATAAGACCATCTCCTTTATTAGTTGAACCACTTGCCATGAATTGTTGTCCGTATGTGATATAGGATGTACCTCCTCCTCGACTGCCACTGCTCTTAATGCGGTAGTAACCTGTTTCTGGGAGTCTGGGAGTGAGGAAACTGGAAATATACGTCATATACGAAGTGTAATCATCAGAGGTGAAATCGTCATCTGCCTTTATCGCTGCAACTTGTGTGTCATAAGAATCCGTATCCACTCCGAAGTACTCACCTTTATGATGTGAATCTGCATAAAGTGTATAATCGGCCACGGCCAAATCTTTATAAGATACAGCTTCTACAGTAAAGGCTGAGGCATCATTAGTTGCTGCGCTGGCATTATTCCAATAATTTAGTTTTCCGTTACCTTGATAATCATTCATCCAATATGACGAACTAGTATAACTCAAAACAAAACCATATTCATTCGAACCCAAGACCCAAGAATACTCTGTACTTAATATTTCAGGATAGGTTCTTGGATACAAGAACTTCCCTTCTCCTGTACGTTTATTGACGACTTTAATACCTGTATATGGGTCACCTAAGAACGCCCACATTGCATTCGGAGAATATTGAACATTAGCATTTGTCTTATCCGAGTTCATGGGATACGGAAGTGTGCTGGAATCGTAATAGGCATATTTCGCGTGAAGCTTCATGTAGTACCACGTCGCACTTGCAAATGAAGAAGAAATTGTGAATGGACCGTCCC
The DNA here is from genome assembly GCA_017620295.1 of Bacteroidaceae bacterium. Lineage (GTDB taxonomy): Bacteria > Bacteroidota > Bacteroidia > Bacteroidales > Bacteroidaceae > Physcousia. The sequence goes on along the minus strand of JAFZQR010000077.1, from coordinate 2,365 downwards.
AATTGATGGTCCAATCTATGGATGTGGTCTCATTGGTAACATTATCAGTGGTTGTGGTCAGCGTTGAATATACAGGATCATCCCAAGGAGAAACAGGGGCAGAGCCAACGGTCTGCGCTGTAATCTGTGTGGCAACAGTCTCACCGTTGAATTTCAAGTTACAGGTAACATAAACATTCTCCGTTTCATACGTAGAAATGGCAGAGGTTGCCGCACTTGGGATATCATACGAAGTGTTGGCTTCGCAGATACAGAAACTATTACCATCATCTGTAGTATTATAATCCATCACCTTAATGGCACTGCCTGAAATGTTGATATTCTGCTCAGACTTATCACTGGTGAAGGAGAAGAACCAAGGATAATTGCTGTTACCAGAAGCCGTAATAAAAATTGGTGCAGGTGTGTCACTCAAGCTGATGGGATCACCACTGGTTGCAGAACCATTCAAGAACTTCCCTGCTGTAACGCTATAAGCATAGTATTTTCCCGTTGTGGCCGATTTGATGATTGCAATTTGCTGCTTGCTATTGTCTTTGTTAATGTCATCTGTTCCGACATAAGTCAATTGAGTGGCATCTGCGGAAGCTGTATTCCAGGAACCACGTTCGCCATAAACGATATAGGTCTTTGTGTTACTCAAATCGCCTAAATCATGTATATAGGTCTTCGCATCTTCTGCTATAGTTACCGTCATAGAGTTTACGACAATCCAGGGGCTTGCTGTAGATACAGCAAAAGATGTCGTTCGTGACACCAAACTGGTTGCAGATACTGTGGTGGGCGTTTCTGAACTTGTAGAGATAGTTTCACCCTTGATTTTAGAGTCTCCACTTGTATAATTCGTATAGCCAGTAATGCTCCAATCGGTAATAATATAGCCAAAAGGAACAGAAAGATGATATGTGTCTGTGTGGATACGGAATGGCGTAGCTGAGGCCTCACCAGTTAATTTGACATTCACGACCATATTATTACCGCTATTTGTTGTTCCTGTATATGGGCTATTTGTCAGTATTTGTAATTGTGCGTGAGAGTCTGCTGAAAGCCATTTATTTGCATAGCCATTTGTTGTGATTGCGCTAGAAACATTGTTATAGAATGTTCCGGTCGTCGGACTTACTGTATAGGTAAACGGGAATATCTTCTCCAAAGTAACGGTGAATGTGGGAATACACAATGTATGTGCATTGTTAGCTGTACGTTGGACGGTAAGTTTCGCCGTTGTCGCATCCACTGTAACATTGATATTCTTTTTGTACAGATAACCCTTAACGTCCGTTATTGCACTTTCCCCAGACGGGGTGATTGTAAAAGGCCCCGAATCCGAAGTACTTAATGCAGTAAATGCATAGCTCTTAATCTTGTATCCTGTTGGTGCCGTAATAGTAATATCGGAGGCTGTCGTTCCACTTGTCTGAATAGCGAATAAGTGCCCATAATGCGCAACATTGCCACCTCCTACATAAGTGGGCTTGATTATTTTATCTGTACTTGAAATAGTCACACCAGGTACTCCTGATGTTATATTCGTCGTAAAAGTCGTATAATAAGGAGTGTTAGCAGCGTCAGAACCAGAATACACACCATACTTGTGTGTTGCCGTGGCTTCTGATTGGGTGGTGTTCGTGATTGTGCTCAAATCTGTTTGATCAGCAATCGTCACCGTGGTCTGCGCCCACGCCCCGCTAACACCCAGTGTCAGCAGAGCGCAAAAGAAAAGTAGAAGTTTTTTCATTGATAAGTTGTTATGTTAGTTGTCTTTCACCTGTTGAATGCAACTGAAATCTGAACTAACTTAACGCCATAAGAAAAGCGCAGACATCAGTCGTACGCTCATCGGGCCTAGCACAGCCTATAACACCTACATATGAAGTCTGCGCTATTGCGCATACTCCAACGGTGTTATTACTTGCTCGTTAATCTGTCGAGGTGCTAGTTCGATGAGCGATTTGAGCAAAAAATATGTGTGTGCTAGCCTGCTTTCGCAGGAAACACGGGGCAAAAGTAGATATAAGTTGTAATAGAGCAAAATAAATGTTGGGAATTTGTGAAAAAGTGCCTGAAATAAGCCCGTAAAAATTGTAGAAATTACACTTATTCCGCACTCTATGCTTTGAAAGGAAAGGGTAACATATAATTATCATGAATGCCCCATATAATTTTTCATTAATGGATAATTCGTGGCTCGATTTATGGTAATTAGTGTTTGAAAGGAAAGGGCAACATATAATTATCTCAAGTTTCGCATGTAGGAAGTTAAAGAAGTTAAGGAAGTTATGTGACCTTCGGTCACGGAAGTTAAAGGACAATACTTCTGCTATTGGTTATACAAGCCTGCAAAACATTCGTCCTTTAACTTCCT
>JAFZQR010000012.1 GCA_017620295.1 Bacteroidaceae bacterium | reverse complement strand
TCATGTCTGATGTCACTCTTTGTCGCATCTTTTCCTTTTCTCCTCAGTCACAGAGCCCGCTCTGCTCCTTCGGAGGAAAAGAAAAACCTGCATCCAAATAGTTGCCATCATACATTAAACTAATTATGAACACCTACTTAATCGAAACCACATTATAAGCAGATGCTTGAAATACATAACCTACACGCCACGGTAGGCGATAAGGAAATACTGAAAGGTATTGACCTGACCATACGCGATGGCGAGATACATGCACTGATGGGACAGAACGGTGCCGGCAAGAGTACCCTGAGCAATGTGCTGGTGGGCAACCCTGCCTACACCGTAACAGAGGGTTCAGTAACGTTTAATGGCAAGGACCTGCTGGCAATGAAACCTGAGGAACGGGCTCGTGAGGGTGTATTCCTATCATTCCAGCAACCTGTGGAGATACCAGGTGTCTCAATGATGAACTTCCTCAAGGCTGCCGTAGCAGCACGTCGCGAGCATCTGGGGCTGGAACCTCTCAAAGCCAAGGACTTTCTGCAACTAGTGCGTGACAGACGCAAGGTGGTAGAACTGGACAGCAAGCTGACAAACCGCTCCGTGAATGAAGGCTTCAGTGGTGGCGAGCGCAAGCGCAATGAGATATTCCAGATGGCTGTACTGGAACCAACGTTCTGCATCCTTGACGAGACCGACTCCGGTCTTGACGTGGATGCCCTACGCATCGTGGCAGAGGGCTTCAATAAACTGCGCAAGCCTGAGACATCGGCTATGGTCATCACCCATTACCAGCGACTGCTCGACTACATTCGCCCAGATGTGGTGCATGTGCTGCGACAGGGCCGCATTATCATGACAGGCGGACCAGAACTGGCTGAGGAGATTGAGAACAAAGGATTTGACTGGATATGCAACAATACCTAGACATCTACGATTCCAACTCTGCTCTACTCAACGCCGAAGGCATTGAAGTACTAAACAAGCACAGAGCTGAGGCAGCCGAGTTGCTGCGTCACACAGGCTTTCCGTCGCGCAAAGTGGAACGCTATCGCTACACCGATGTGCAAAAGGCTTTTGCGCCCAACTACGGCTTGAACCTCAACGGTTTCAAATTCGGTATCAATGCACACGACATCTTCCGTTGCAATGTACCAGGGCTGTCAACATCAATGTATTTTGTTGAGAACGACCGTTTCCGTAGTGACCTTCAGCCCAAGGCACAACTGCCAGAGGGAGTGGTAGTGATGAGTTTGGCAGAGGCTTGCATCAAATACAGACATTTGGTAGAGACACGTTATGCAAGGCTTGCTAAAGCCTCCGACGATGCCATCACAGCCCTCAACACCATGCTGTGTCAGGACGGACTTTTCATATACATCCCCACTGGCACAGTGCTGACACGCCCCATACAAATCATAAATGTCCTGCGTTCAACAGTTTCGCTGATGATGAACCGCCGCGTGTTGGTCATTGCTGAAGCTGAAGCCAAAGCTCAACTGCTGTTCTGCGACCATGCACAGGACCAAATTGATTTTCTGACAACACAAGTGGCAGAAATCTATGTAGGAGCTGGAGCCGAGGTGGAGATATATGAGCTGGAGGAGACCCATGAGGGCAGCCATCGCTATGCCAACCTTCAAGGCCGTGTGGCCGAAGGGGGACAGCTATCACACTATGCCCTTACACTGACCTGCGGCGAGACACGCAACCAGACAGATATCACATTGGCCGAGCCACATGCCACAGCAAACCTATACGGATGCGCCATCACCGACAAGCATCAGCATATTGAAAACAACACACTGATTACGCACCACGCACCCAAATGCACGAGCGATGAGCTATATAAATATGTAATTGATGAGCAGTCGGTAGGTGCGTTTGCCGGACGCATACTGGTTGAAAGAGGTGCGCAGCAGACCGTCTCACATGAGACCAATGCCAATCTTGTCTGCACACGTGATGCACGTATGTACACACAGCCAATGCTAGAGATATATGCCGACGATGTGCAATGTTCCCACGGCTCAACCGTAGGACAGCTTTCTGACGAAGCTCTCTTCTATATGCGTCAGCGAGGCATAGGCGAGGCCGAGGCACGACTGCTACTGAAGCAGGCGTTTGCCACAGAAGTCATCAACAACATACGCATGGAAGCCCTGCGCGACCGCCTGCACCATCTAGTAGATAAACGTTTCCGTGGTGAGCTGGGCAACTGCCAACACTGTATCAAATGATAACTTTCCAGACCATCAACGTTGAACTGCCTGAGATAGACCAAGAGGGCGTTAGACAGTGGATAGCCACCGTTGCTGCCAGCTACAATCGCGGTGTTGGCGACATCAACTATATTTTCGTTGACGATGACGAGATATTACGTGTGAACCGTCAGTTCCTACAACATGACTACTACACCGACATCATCACCTTCGACTATAGCGACACACCGACCCATCCGCCCATCTCTGGCGACATATTCATAAGCCTTGACACTGTACGAAGCAATGCAGAGCAACTGAACCAACCTTATGAACGCGAACTGCATCGTGTCATCATACATGGCATACTCCACCTCTGTGGACAAAACGACAAAGGACCAGGAGAGCGCGAACAGATGGAAGCTGCAGAAAACAAAGCATTGGGGGTACGCTTGTCTGGAGGGATATTGCTAAAGACAGGACTCTTAGGTTTGTGTTTGTATATCCTCGGCTGTGGTCCTTCCCCACGGCCTGCCCAAATGGACATCGACTCTTTATTCACAGACACCACCCCCACCGCCGCAGCAGTGCTTGTACGAGAAGACATCTATGCTCCTGTTGACACCATTGTAGCCGACAGCCTACTGCATGACAGCCTGAGACTCGACAGCATCATGCGGGACAGCACAAACAAGGATAGCATTATGACAAGGATAGCATTATGATATTAATGATGCTATTCGAAGTTTTCAGCGCGGCCAACTATTATTGTGTTGCCCCAAATGTAGAGATAATCCAAAAGGTCACCAATGTTTTTATCAGAACAATACGCGGAACATGAAGCGGATACCGTTCCTGAAAGATTTTGGAATAAACTATCGCAGCATCTTGCAGATATTGCAGAATCATCATACCTTTGTGTCTCAACAACAAATCCTTATACCTGCCATGACATACATTTTGCATATACTTTTGCATATTAACCCGCTCAGTAGTTTTGGATTATTACAGTGAGCATGAGTTTCCATCATGCAATTGCATTGTTTTTTTGCGGCCAATCATTATTCTGCACCTCATATATGCCTCATGTCACCTCCGACACGAGGCATTTTTTGTAGTCATAGCACAAGAAACCTGCCGATGTTAAAAGCCGTTTCTGCTGAGGCAACAATTCCTTGCTGCCGAGGTATTGCATATTATCTGCTGATGAAAGACTTCATATCTGCCGAGGTTTCACATCATTGCTGCCCAGAAGCGGCTATTCACGTGAGGAATAGTGTGTATTGTTACCAATATATGCACATAAATGCGATGCCATCAGCATCATATCTGATGCAATACCACAACCCATTGTCTCGATATTTCCAACAAAATGCATAAGTAGGTGTTCACAATTAGTTTTATGTATTTGTTCAGCTATTTGGATGCAGATTTTTCTTTTCTCCGAAGGAGCAGAGCGGGCTCTGTGACTGAGGATAAAAGGAAAAGATGCGCCAAAGAGCAAACAAAGACATAAAAGCAACTGGTTTGAGACAACAAACCTCCGCAATAAGCTTGTTATCATCTCATTGCGGAGGTCGTGGTTGATAAGTCGCTATGGATTAGTCTATCTCCTCATCGGCCTCAAAGCCACCCATCTCACGGATAGCATTCTTCAGCATTGTGTATTGCTGATAGAGATGGTTGACAGCCTCCTCACCCTGAGTATAGTCGTGCATAGGTGATTTAAGGAAGAAAGAGAGGAAGCGTTGTATTCCATATCGTCCAGCACGTGCTGCAAGATCGCTGAGCAGGCAGAGGTCCAGACAGAGAGGGGCTGCCAGGATAGAGTCACGACACAGGAAGTTAATCTTGATTTGCATTGGATAACCCATCCAACCGAAGATGTCAATGTTGTCCCAGCCTTCCTTGTTGTCATTGCGCGGAGGATAGTAGTTGATACGCACTTTGTGATAATACTGTGTGTCCTCGTCATTGCCGTGGCCATAGAGGTCAGGTTGCACATCGGGCTTGAGAATGGTCTCCAAGGTTGAAAGCTTGCTGACCTCCTTGGTGCGGAAGTTGGCTGGCTCGTCCAGCACCAGTCCGTCGCGATTACCAAGAATATTTGTTGAGAACCATCCGCTCAAGCCAAGACAACGAGTGCCGATGATAGGTGCAAAGCCACTCTTCACCAGCGTCTGACCCGTCTTGAAGTCCTTGCCAGCTATAGGCATACGGGTCTTCTCGGCCAGTTCCCACATAGCGGGAATATCAACGGTGGTGTTGGGTGCACCCATAATGAAAGGTGCGCCCTCAGACAGAGCTGCATAGGCATAGCACATAGACGGAGCTATATGCTCACGGTCGTCAGCCTTCATTGCTGCCTCAAGGTCGGACAGATGGTAATGAACCTTCTTGTCCACTGGTACATATATCTCTGTGGATGCAGCCCATAGCACTACGATGCGTGAACATCCCTTCTCAGCCTTAAAGGCGCGTATATCCTCACGCAGAGCCTCCACCATCTCCCATCGTGTCTTGCAATCTTTGACGTTGTCGCCATCCAGACGCTTGGCATAGTTCTTATCAAAAGCGGCCTTCATGGGTACAATTTGTTCCAGTTCGCTACGAACCGGCTCAATATCCTTCTCTTTCAGTACTTCAGCGTATATGGCAGCCTGATATGCGTTCTGAGGATATACATCCCATGTGCCAAAGACAATGTCGTTCAGACTAGCTAAAGGCACTATATCCTTGTAGTGTAAATACTTTTTGTCGTCACCTCTGCCTATGCGTATCTTGTCATATTGTGTCATGGAGCCTACAGGTTTGGCCAGCCCTTTTCGAGCCATAAGCACACCCGTCATAAATGTTGTAGCCACGGCACCATTGCCGACAACCATGATACCCAATTTACCTTCTGCAGGTTTTACATTACATTGTGACATCTTTATCCTTGTTAATAGATGATTACGATTACTTCTGATGCATTCAGCCTAGAATGCAGGGCAAAGTTATAACATTTTTACATATCCCTCAAAGCAACGTCGGCAGAACTTCACATTTCGACCAAAATACTCAAACAGCAGCACACCCACAACACACGTAAGGATGCCCAACAACACATCAACAACATAATGATGACCACTATATACCGCAGTCCACCAGATACCCACAGACCACACAGCCAACACTCCCACCCACATACGACTTCTGCACCGAATGGCATAATATAAGGCAACAGGGCAATAGGCGGCATGCAGCGACGGAACAGCGGCAAAGACATTGCTGTTATTAACATAAATACTATGGAACACTGGTATGCCTATCAACTCATCGAAACGTCCCAGCCCTGCAACATCACCACCTGTATTGAAAATTGGCTCGAAACCATATCGCGCCACATACCATGGCGGAGCTGCCGGATGGAGATAATAACCAATGAAGCCAATAAGGTTTACGAACAGAAAGCATGACGCAAACCTAAAGCATTCGCGATGCCGGTTAGTAAAAAACAAATATAATCCAAAGCACACAGGCAACGGCACCCATAACAGATAGAACGCCCCTGCTGCCACGTCAGCTATGGCACAATGATGCTCTGCGAACCATTCGTTTGGAGTAAGCCTAGCAGGCCACTCTCCAATACCAAACAACTCCTTCTCCAGATTATAAATCGGAGCCATATCTATGTCGTTGAACTGATAGTTGGGATAAAACCGGAAAGACCCGTAAATCAGTCCAAAGACAATGAACGGCATCATTGCCAAAACAAGTGAGACAAAGCTGTTTCGTTTGTTGCTAAGCCCTGACATTATCTTCCATCTGTCGTTTCACATGAAGTATCCTCACCACTGCAGTCCAATTGGCAAGAACTGCTATGAGCATCTGTGGTAGTGCTACAATCCACATGCTGTCAAAGCTGACACATTCTGAAAGAAAGCCTCCGAACGCGAGACCGATACTTGTCACAACGACACGCTCCGGACGTTGCATAAAGCCCACCTTGCACTCATAGCCCAAGCCCTCTGCCCTGGCGCGTACATAGCTGACCATGACACTGCCAACTAATGACAGAAAGCAACACAACGCAAACCATATATATCCTGTCTGTACGAAGAAAAAGGCCAATGCCGACAATGTTGACAGCTCACAGTAGCGGTCAAGGACAGAGTCATAGAAGGCACCGAAGCGAGTTTCCATGTTGGCAGTGCGTGCCATATAGCCATCCACCATATCAAAGATGCTGAAAAAAAGCACCAACACACCCGACCAACCAATAAGTCGAAAATTGATTGATGATTGTTGTGAAATGAGAGCAGCCCACACGATTAGGAAGGAAGCAACAAGGTTACCCAGAAGTCCTACTGTAGTCATCATGTTAGGTGTCAAACCTATGCGCACCATGCCTCGCACTGGCATGTCTATTATGCGATAAACAGTTTGTTGAATGCCATCGCGGATTTGCTTGAATGATATCATCTCTGTTAACACTTATATACCCAGTATTTCTGCATTGTGAAGTTCCAGCATATTGCAACAAGAACAGCCACTAGGACCTTGCTATACATAAGAGTTGTGAGTTGTACGGCTGCCCCAGCTGGCGTAACTGCCCACACAAGGAACGTCACACCCCACACATTTAGCAGCATGCTCCACAGCCACACTACCAAATATCGCCACGCCACCGTCTTCTTTGAATTCGATGCTCCACAAAATGTCCAGCGGTAATTGATGACGCAGTTGAGTACACCACCTGATACAGCGCCAACCAAAGTGCTGCCAACATAGTTGAAAGCTGCAAAATGGAACAGCATACCCGTAACAATGAAATCAAACAGGGTGGCACACGCAGATGAAAACTGTGCGTACAGCATCTGCTTAAACATTGCTCGCTGTATATGGATATGTTTCTTAACGAATATCTTCAAATCTTACGGAACGTCAGTATGGTATCATTGCTGTGCAGGATAAGACTGCTCTCAGAAAGATGGTCTATTCTGTATCTAGCATCAAGAGTGTGTACACCCCAGTCATCCAAAATCCCATCACTCATCTCCTTTGCTGATATGCGTTCGTCGTCCTGTGATGCGTTTTGATGGAGCGAGGCATGAACGAAATCATAAAACCTTATGGAGTCGCCACGATGCTCAAAGTGGGCATAATAGGTGTCGCCGGATAACTTGTTCTCCCACATCGTCAAATGCAGCTGCACTGAGACATACACCCGTCGTTGTTTGGCATCCACTTGCTGGGAAGGGGTCTCGATATTCATGAGTTGCCACATTCCATCCAGATCACCATTAATAGGAACCTTGTCACAGGTGGAGAAAAGCATGGCCATTGCCATTATAACAGCCATGAGGGAAAATATGCGGGATGGAGGATTGTTCATATCAATGCTATGCTGCGAGTCGTTACTTGATTTTCTTGCTTATTGTGAACTGCATTCCTGTACTATTTACTAACAGACCGCCGTTGTCATGAGCCACACCCACTTTAGCAATCCACCCCTCAGCCCATCGAGGACGATAGGCGAGTTCGGCAAAAAGGTAAGTCTGTCGCTTCGGATCAATTAGTGGAGCAGAGTATATTCCCAGATTACGGGTGAACGATGCCATTATTCTCCAATGCCACTCCACCGATGGGTCTCCGGCAAGTGCAAAATGCAACGCCTTTATTCGGTTATTGTAGAAAAACAACTTGCCCGCTACGGTGCTACCTTCATACGCACCATTATATATTGGTGATGTCAGCAATGGGTTTCCCAGCGTCTGACCATAATGTTGCCATCCTGTATATATGTTGTGGTTATAGTAGTCGTCACGACCATTCATCTTGTCTGGTATAGTTTTCGTGTAGTCGTGATAGACAGCGCCACTTTGGTCTGTTGTGGAAATATGTTCCACAACTGCGGTACTGATCCAGGGATTGGATGGGAAGTTGACCTCTGCTCCTATCAGCATGTCGCGGATGCCATACTGAACTGTAAGCATGGACTGGTCTTCAAAGAAGCGTTCCCAGTAAGCTCTAGCCTGCCATGATGAACCATGATAGCGCAACTGCATGATGTAGCTTCCGACATGGTTGCCTGCGGTGTTTGGATCGCTGCCGTCAGTCTCATCACTGCCCGAACACGTCAGGATATTCCAGAATGTTCTCAAGTTGACAGGATGCTCTACAGTTGCCCCATCCTCATAGTTACGACCACGGAAGTTATAGCTTGTTCCACCGAACTGTGCTGCCATGCGTAAAGCAATCTGATAGGTGAAAGGAAACTTCTTTTCATTGCCAAACTTCCAGTATAAAGCCTTCTCATGGTAGAGTGTGTTACTCGTATAGCGGTCTGTAGGATTGACCCACTGCTTTTGCCACGCACCGTCAGTGAACATACCATACGAACCATAGAACCGCCATTGCCACCAGTCATGAGTACCAGGTATGGAGAACCAGTCAACATCAAATCTCAACTGTGGCACAGGGCGGGCATTGATACCCATAGACAAAGCTCCACTGCTAAGCTCGTCGTTCTGAGTCACAAGCGGCTCCTGCTTTGAGCCTAGCCTGAGCTTGAACACCTTCCACTGAGCCTCCACAAAGGCCTGTTGCAGCATTATTGTCCGCTCATGTCCCTCACCGACTGCTATATCAACACCATATCCTAGCCGCCACTGTCGAAGACTGTCATTGCATAGAGGACGAAGCAGTGTTACACGCTCATAGGCCGATCGAGATGCTATACTACTCAGACCATAGCGATTACTTGTCAACCACAGAGGAGCTGCATCACCGCTTGTGGCTGTTGCTGAAGCTTCAACCGTCAGGTCAATATCAGCAAACCTCTGAACCGTCGTTTGTGCATATGCCGATTGTAAGCCTGCAGAAGCCAATAGGAAAGAAAACGAAATACAACATCTGAGGCTCCGGCACGGTGTCCCCGTGCCAATCTTCATAAGCAACAGACCTATTATAGTAAAAAACAGTTCCCTCACACGACAGATAATGGAAATAAACAAGCCCAAGGCATTGGTCATGCCCAGACCTGCCGTTGACATAGCAAAACCACCTTCACGTCCTCCAAGCTGCAGAGGTATAAAGAAGAGAAGATTGGCAAAGAGGGAGGTGAACGCTAGAATAATGACACTCTGCAAGAAGAGTTGCGTAATGCTTCCCTCAGTATGAAAGAGCAGCAACAAGAATGTTATCTCAAGAGACTGCATCATACGCCCCACATATTCCAATGCTAACGACCAAAAGAAAATGCTACGATTCTGTCCCATGAGTTGAGCAATCTGTCCATCTATTTGGGCTATGGCAGTTGCATGACGTTCATACAACCTTGTTGACCATCCTCTACAAAAAGGAATGCCTCCGACCCATCTCACAAGCCTTTCGACTAAACCATTCTTGTAACCTCTGATGAAAAAATAGATGCCGGCAGCACAGAATAAGGAGGCTAGTCCCAGAACCAACAACAGCCATGAACTCCAGGTCATGAAGAACAGGCATAACACAATAGCTGTAACCCAATACCAGAAGTGTGCGAATATATGAGTCATTGCAAAAAGAACCACCGATGATGTGGCGCGTTCAGTACCCACATAGGGTGTCAGCTCCATAATCTTATAAGGTTCACCTCCCAACAGTCCCACAGGTGTAGCATAGTTAAGGGCAAAACCAGATAAAGTGAATTTGAACAGTCTACCATAGCTTATTGGCACATCACCACTTCCTTTAAGTATGATAAGCCATGTAACTGCATTCATAGCATACAGCACCAACCAAAGCACCCCAATGCCAACCAGCCACCAACCAGCCTGCGCAATACTATCCCATAGCTGCGAGAAGCTTACGTCAAACGTGACAAGCATCACAACGACAGCAGCCAAACCAATATAGAAAAAGATATTGCGAATATTTGTCATCTGAACCTCTACAAATGGGGGAGGATGTCGGCTTGCCAATCAGAGCCATGCGCTACAACAGTCCCTGTTGAATCGGTGAGTATTACATAGGGTAATTGGCGAATAGAAAGGGCTATTACCTGCGGTGTGTCCCAAGCACGCCGATAGCAACGAGTGGTCCAGTCAATAGTGTCCTGACGGCATTGGTAGTGATAGAGATTTTTTTCCACATCAAGGCTGATGCTGACAGGCGTTACCGTGTTGACACTATCACGCAGATAACGTCTTACCTTAGCATTGATGTCATGACCTCCACTGGCCCATCCCGACCAAAAGACCAAAAGCATGGGATGTTGAGGGGAATTGATGCTGTCGTATGGCGAAATACCATCGTCTGGGAAATCCAACTGAGGCAACTTGCGCCCTGTTACAACCCCAGAATTTGTTGCGTTCAGTAGAGTCAATTGACGCTGTAACTGATGTGACACACGGCTATTGGGATTAGCCTTGATATACGCCCTTAATGCTTTACGCAAATCAGGAAGTGCATCGTTGAGGTGTGTCAGACGGAAATCCGTAAGCTCTTTGTTCACATCGCTGCCCTCTATACGTGTTGACTTCAACTGCGAACCGTTACCTGTCACCTTGAGTCTGTCGCCTGGAGAGGCCAACACAGGTAGCTCACTCATGTTAGGAAACACAAGATAAAAAGTTGCGTCCTCAGACAGCGGTGTCTCCCATTCAAAGTATCCGTCAATGATATGCAGCGTATCAATGTTTGCCAATACCCCATCCGTGCTGTATATGTACATATCCACCTGACGCAATCCTGTGAAATCTCCTTCTATACGTAGCTTGTTACTATCAGAACAAGAAAAGAAGAGGATAGCGAGAAGGAGGACAAAAGACCCACCCCTTACCCTCCTCAATAAGGAGGGAGTAGTCACTTTTGCATATTTCTCGGATATAGCTTTCATATCAGCTCATGCAAGTCTTGAAATGTAACCACTTCCTCCTTATTGAGGAGGGTAAGGGGCAGGTATTCTATGAGTCCTGTTATTCTTACCTGATCAGTCCTGCTATCTGCTCTGCGAACTGTGCGAACTCAAGGTCACGAGCAGCACGCTGGGCAAGTGCTGGCTCCTGTTGAATTGCGCTCTGCAGACCACTGACAACACCGGAAGCATTGCCCTGACGTGCAGCGAGGATAGCACTGAGGTAGCTGGTGTAGGCATCAGCATTCTGTATTTTGCTCAGTGTGGTTGCAGCAGAAGCATAATCCTTGTTCAGTATCTGAGCCAGAAGAGCAGTGTTGGTGTTCACACCTGCAAGGTTAGAAGCGGCAGCGGCAAAGTTACCCTTGGCAAGGTTAAGATTGCCTAGCATCTCGTTGTATGTGTCAGCACCTGCCCCGCGAGCCAAAGCAGCCTCTGCAGCAGCCACATTGCCCTGTGCAAGAGCCATCAGAGCCTCGTTGGTAGCAACAGCATTGTTATCAGAGTCAATGCTCTTGGCCTGGGCCATGAAGGCGGATGCAGCCTGAGCATCACCACTACGATATGCTATATTGGCCAAGTTGTTATAGGCACGTACATCCTGCGGGAAGAGCTGTGTTGCTGTCACATACCAAGCCTTACTCTTGGCAGCGTCCTGCTGATTTGCTGCACCATAAAGGATTTCCTCAATGCTGAGTTGACGTGGGTCGGCAGCATACTGTTCCTCAATCTGTTCGAGGGTACGTCCTATGACATTGTATGTGGCAATCAGTCGAGCGCGACGCAACTCTGGCAGAATACCCTTAGCCAGTTCGTCATAGACAACACTCATGTTACGTATCTGCTGCTCACGCTCGGCAGGATCCTGATACATAGACAGTACACGAAGTATGACCTCCTTGTCCTGAATGTCACTCTGGCTAACCAATAGCTGGAAGCCATCCCAGTCCTCGGCAGTGAAGCGTGTCACCACGTCAGCCTTCATGCGGTTGCGACGCAGCTGCTCATTTACAAAACCAGCGGAGCTGTTCTGACGACGCTCAGCCAGACGCTCGTTGAAGTCGAATCTACCTTCTGGTGAAGCGTATGCACTAACCTCGATATTCTGCAGTTGCAGTGTCTCCTGATTGTCGTTAATCTCACGCAGGATAGTGGCGAAATCACTGATGCTTGTGGTCTTGAGTTCGCTTGCACGGATGTTTGCTTGGTTCACAAGATACATAATCTGAGCCTCTTGACGCTGCTCGATTATGCGCTGGTATGCATCAGGGGCTAGAGCGGGATTGGCTGTTGCCAGAGTTTTTGACAGCAGGTCGCTGGTTGCAACAACACCATAGCCCACCTTAACCTCCGGTATCTTAACGCTCTTCGTACCTATACGAGCATCAAAACGCATCACAAGGTCGCTGCGCATCATAGCCTCAGTATAAGGGAATGAAGCACGCATAGTGTGGACATCACCTTCCTTATATCTTACGACTGTGGCATTGGTCTCAACCTTTTCGCCACGGAACGTAGAGCCAGCAGCTACAGCCTCGCCGCCTTCGTAGGTCAATACGGGGATGACTGTAACCTCAGCCTTCTTCTTCATGTATTTTTCAGGAAAAGTAATGCTAATGACGGCTGGAACCTGTCCACCCTGAGCCTCCAGAGGAGTTGGCGTTACAACAAAGTTGTCAGAACTGAGTGTACCCAATTTGCTGCATGATGTCATCACAAGAACGCCAGCAGCAGCAAGAGTAAATAGAGAAATTTTACGCATTTGACAGTATTGGAATAAATAATTGATTTGCGGTGCAAAGGTACTCCAATGCCGTTATTGCGCCAAATAAAAAGAAGGAATATTGACAAGAAGGCTCATCATGGTACCACTGTCAGCGTAGTCCCACGATTGGTCAAATCCTTGTAAGCATGAGACATTGTCTGAAGTGTGATGTCTATCTCGCGAGATACTGGACGATTCTCATCGGTGAGTGTATGCGAGAAGAGCCATTGATAAGCTTCTGGCAGATAGAAAATACGTGCAAGTGCACCATGTGAAGCACCTGGCAGCCAGTCGTAACGCAGTCGCAATGCCTGATGCCTACTTATCATTCCCTCCACCACCACCTTGGAATACCTAACAGGTATGGCGCGGTCGGCTGTGCCATGCATAATCCACAACGGTAGCTCTCCCAGTCGGTTTTGGTCTTTGAGTGTGCAGCCACCACACAAGGCCATACCAGCAGCAATCTTTTCAGGGAAAGTGCCGACAAGGTCTAGCGTTCCATAGCCACCAAGACTCATACCTATAGCATAGACACGCGTACTGTCAACGTTAAAATGCTGTTCTGTCCATGAGAGTATATCAATAATCTTCTGAGGCACCCATGGGCCACCTGGGTTCTGCGGTGCAATAATCACAGCTGGTATCTCCCGTCCCTTAGCCACGGCATCGAGAGGTCCATAGCGTCTTACACGTTCCAGATTTCGTCCACAAAGGCTGGCACCATGCAAGAAAATCACCACAGGCACAGGCCTTGTAATGGTGTCATAGCCAAGAGGTGTATATATCCAGAAATTGTAACCTTGAGGTATCTCACCGCGATAGGCTTTCAGCATGTGTCCCTTGGCCGTGGGCTTTGCAACCACACTGCAGCACAGCATCCCCATCAGGCATGCCAGGCACAAAATGAAAGCTCTTCTACTAATCACGATTATCTGTTCTCTGTAAATTATACACTATTAAACCTACATTGTTATTCACTCAACGGTCAGTTTGAAAATGCCATTGCCACGCGACCCTACTATCAGAGTATTGTCCACAACAACAGGCGACGACTCAAAGTTGTAGCCCACTTGTAGCCTTGCCAGCTCTTCGCCAGTGCGTCCTTGCAACAGATATACCATACCTGTGGCATCCCCCGTTATCACAAACAGTTCACCTTTTTCATTAGTCATGCCAACTGGCGAAGACCAAGCCCACGCCTTGAAAGGTTTTCGGTAACTGATATGCCCGTCGGCTGTTGCTATAGCCAACAATTCTCCCTGACTGTTGCCAGCCGAATTGCGGCATATATTGAAGAATATTAGACTGTCGCAATCACCACTTCCCAGCAACGGTGTGCCATAGACACCGCCATCAAGAGTTTTCTCCGGCAACTCCTTACGTGTACAAGGCACCAACTGTTCCCAAACCAAGTCTCCATTGAGAGCATTGAGCTTCACAATGTGGCTGGTACCGTCGTAGCCCTGCTTATCCACCTCACACGCACTATATAAATAAGGTATATTGTCTTCCTCCCTACATACTATGGTGGCATCGGTATCATCGTAGTTTCGATATAGCCACACAGGGTGGAGAGTATTCAGGTTGACACCTATGATGTTTCCATGATTGTCGGCGAAAAATCCATAGTTGCGATAGACACACAGACTTGACTCAATACCTGGAGCAGAGCCGTTGACACGGTATCTCATGACACGAATCATCTTCAGCCCACCTTGTTCACGACGGAACTGGTGCAAGCTACCGTTCTCACCAGGCCAGAACAAGAAACCTCCCACCACTATAGGCGAGGAGTCGAAAGCATTCCATCCTCGCCACGCCTTGCCGTCCTGAGCATAGAAGTAGAAGCGTTCACGGTTTAGAAGGTTGAAGGCCTGACACCCGAAAGGTGCGGAACGCGGCACACCCTGCCCTACATATAGGTTCGTATATTCTGGGTCGAGCGACATCGTTCCCTTCACCACATTGCCTGCATCCAACGGTCTGCGTGAAGGCTTACCAGTCTCATAGTTGAGGAAATATACCTCACCGCAAAGTGAAGCCACCATCACCTCGCGAGAGCCGAAATCCGCCGTCAAGCCTGTGGTGTCAGTACGGAAACGAGCCATCTCCTCATCAGTCCACTCTGCATACAACGGCTGACCTGTCCATCCTGTACCCCCGCCCCACTGTCCATACTTGGTATGGGTGGTGTCGAACTTGGTGTCATAGCGCCAGTCGATGCTGATAGACGACGGAGTGCCTTGTACCCTGCCGCCATAGCGAGCATTGCGATTGTGGTTTCCTCGGAACGTACGTACGCCATGAACGTCCAGATACGGATCATAGAGATACTGCAGTGTTGCATCCACGCTATCCAACGTGTCAACCACAAACCGTATGGCCTCTGCAGAGGCATATACAGTATCGGGCAAGGCTGTCAGGACAGGAACAACAGACTCCATTGCCGCAGAGTCAGCACTATTGCAACTATCGGTATCGGAAACCTGTTGTGATGGTTTTCCCCCACCGCAGCTGAACAGCGTCAACACAGTCGCTACAATAATATATGAAGTCCTGTTTTTCATTCTTCAACGTGACAAAGTTAAGTATTTTGTGTGGCGTGACATAAAAAACTTGAAGAAAAAGCTTATTTTAGATGGAAAACCACTACCTTTGCAGCCGTCTAATGACATTTGAAGTCATTTCCAATGCGCCTGTGGTGGAATTGGTAGACACGCTAGACTTAGGATCTAGTGCCGCGAGGCGTGTAAGTTCGAGTCTTATCAGGCGTACAGAAGAAGATGGTAGCGATTGCCTGCCATCTTTTTTATTACCCCCTTCATTTCAAGCATCATCAGCACCGAGGTCAGCTTGGCGCTAGGAAGAGCTGTGGACATAACGAGGTCGGAAAACGTTGCATCCTGACAGTTTTTCAGTGTTGCTGCCACAAGCGTCTCCTCATTTGTCAGCTGTGGGAACAGTTCCTGCTGCACATCAGCCTTCTGGACAGCCGTCTCACTCTCCCACCCCATTCTAGACAACAAGTCCGTCACCGATGTGATGAGTGTTGCCGACTGATTACGTATCAGTTCGTTACAGCCAACAGAGTACTTGTCGCGGACACGGCCAGGGATGGCAAACACCTCACGGTTGTAGCCGTTGGCAATGTTTGCTGTAATGAGAGAGCCGCCTTTGGCTGCCGACTCCACCACTATTGTAGCATCAGCTATACCTGCTACGATACGGTTTCGCTGCACGAAGTTGACCTTGTCTATATGACTATAGCTCATCAACTCTGTCAGCAACCCACCCTGCGCCAGCATCTCTACTGCTGTGTTGCGATGAAGGCGCGGATATATCTCGTCCAGGCCATGTGCCAGCACACCCACTGTAGCCATGCTGTTGCTGAGGGCAGCACGATGGGCTGCGATGTCAATTCCGTAGGCCAATCCACTGACAATGAGTGTGTCAGGCAGTACCTGACGCAGTTCGGATGCCAACAGGCTACACATTTCACGCCCATACTCTGTGCAATGACGTGTACCAACTACACTGACAATATGACTTGCATTAAGGTCGGCATGACCTAGGAAATAAAGTATCAATGGAGCATCCTCACATTGTCGGAGTCGAACCGGGTAGTTGGCATCATCTTGAAAAGCCAACACCTTGATGTGATGGCTCCGTGCATACAGCAGCTCCTCCTCACATCGCGGCAGCTCCATTTCCATTCGCTCCAGCATCAAAGCAGCCCGTGGAGAGATGTCGGGGATCATATCAGCTATCTTGCACCTATTCTCATAGATGGCTGTTGCCGACCCTGCCCGTTGCAGCATCTGCTGTTGCAGGGAGCTGTTGTAGGCAAACACACGTGTGAGAGCCATTGTGTACAACAGTTCCTGATCGTCAAGCATCGATGTCACTTGTGTATTCACTATTCTCCAGGATTGGCGATTTCATCGAGTTGCGGTATTCCAGCACTAAGTTTACCATTGTTTATGCATACAGTTGTGACCACAGCACGGTTGCACAACTCGTAGTCAGGCAGGCGGTAGATGTCCTGATAGAACATATACTTTACCCCCTCCTTGGTAACATTAAGGCATGATAGGAACTCATCCCCGCTCCGCAGCGGTTTGCGGAATGCCATGTTTATCCTTGCCACCACAGCATCTATGCCCTGCTGATGCAGTTCGGCAAAGCTCATACCCTGCTGTATCAGGAACTCATGGCGGGTGTGTTCGGTATAGTGCTGGTAGTTGGCGTTGTTCACTATTCCCTGTAGGTCGCATTCATAGTCGCGCACCTTCATGCGCAGAGTGAAGCGATAGTTGGTAGATGGGTCTTGTTTCATGTTCGTTTCATATATTCGTAGCCAAAGCGACAACGCAGACATTCATGTTTGTCGCAGTACTCACGTTTCAGCTGTATCAGAGCTTGACTGTCGGCAGCTGTCTCCACCCTGATACCGCACCGCTGCCACAGCCGAAGTATATTGTTGCGCTCGGCTCGAAGAGTCTCTAATAAAGACAATGCCTTTGCTGTCTCGTCCTCATTGTTGTGTTCTTTTCCGTGAGCAAATAGCATAGGACATACCGTGTTGACAATTACGAGGTCACGCGTGGCAGCTGACAGATGCCTACTCACAGGCTTCTGAGCTGGTTGACCGAAAAGATAGTGTGCCTGCCAGTAGTCGGAGGTGTCGGTGTCGAGCGCAGCGTGTATGTCCTCACGTGTGTTTGCCTTAAGCAGATGAGCAAAGTCGGCTGTACGCCTATGGTAGAGATACGCCAGCTGTGCTATCCGCAGATGGGGAAAGTTCTGAGGGCGCAGACGGAGATAGCGCCACATATTATAGTCCATTTCATCGGGCAGCTGGAACTTATGCTTCAGATAGTTCCATTCCTTCTGCAGCCCTATCAGATATGCATCCGCCCTTGCTGTCTCACGCATGGATGGCGATACGGCATCTGCGTTCAGCAACCCCGCACTACCAAGGAAGAGGGCTTCTAGCTGGAACAGATTGTCGCGGTGCTTGGCAGCTGCGTACAGGGGCATTCGGGAACCCCACATCTCGAAGGCATCGCCATTGACACCGAAGCCGAAGTTGCGGGCAAGAGCTATAAACAAAGTTCGCTCCCAGTCACCTTCAACGGATTTCAGCCAGTTGATGCACCTACCAGCCCGCTGCTCCAAGCGCTCACATAGCAATGCCGACATCCACGAGTGTACCGTCAGAGCCGACACCTGCGGAATGATTGGCCAACAACGTGGATAGTCCTCTGTCATGCTCAACTGGGCGTAATTACGCTCCACCGACTCTGGGATGGGTAACACCAGCGTTGGTGGCCTGTCACCGCAGGATGTCAAAGCCTGCTCATCGGCGTTCTCCACCACGTGCAGCACCACATTATTATATGCCGCATCGTTCGGATGTCCATGACGCCGCCAGTCGGAAGCCCGCATGTGTATCTCCACATTGCCCACCCACAACACTCCACCAATCTTCACCTTGGCGTTGAAGAAGTCAGGACCTGCATTTGTGTTGTGCAAGCCAACGTCTATCACCTCCACCACCTGTCCATCAGTTGTCACCAATGGTTCCAGCGGAAAGAGCCGATGCTTCCAGACGTAGTGCAACAGTTGTTCCATACTAAGCGACTTCTATTTGAGAGGGTGTACTCAAACTGTCCGCAAAGGTACACATCTTTCAGACATGAGCTGGTATGGTAATGGTTAAAAATACATACCTTTGCGGCAAACAATCACACAAATGAAAAAGTATTATCTGCTTATACTGGTGACTGTGATGTTTACGGCATGCCAGTCACACAATGAGGAAGATATCTATCTCTGTTTCCTATACGACAATATGTCGCTACCCGACCGTATAGACTATGACACAGCCTATTATCGCTCGCAAGTACAGATGGCGTTGCAGGCACGAAGCGACATGCCTTGGGGACAGAATGTACCTGAGCGGGAGTTCCGCCACTTCGTGCTGCCACCACGTGTCAGCAATGAGGATCTCGACACCTCACGATCCGTCTTCTACCGTGAGCTGAAGCCTCGCTTGGAAGGCATGAACATGAAAGAAGCTATTCTTGAGGTCAACCACTGGTGTCACGAGCATGTAACCTACCGCCCCACCAACGCCCGCACACTTAGCCCATTGGCCACCTATCGTACTGCTTATGGACGCTGCGGTGAAGAGTCGGTGTTCGCCGTAGCAGCCCTTCGCTCTGTGGGCATACCAGCCCGACAAGTCTATACGCCACGATGGGCACATACCGATGACAACCACGCCTGGATTGAGGCATGGGCAGACGGCCAGTGGTACTTTCTCGGTGCCTGCGAACCAGAACCTGTGCTGAACATGGGCTGGTTCAACGAGAGCGCATCACGCGGCATGTTGATGCACACCAAAGTGTTCGGTACATACGACGGCCCCGAAGAGGTGGTAAAGCAGCAGCCATGCCTCACTGAAATCAACGTCACCAGCATATATGCCCCCACGCGCCGCTTCACCGTCACCGTTCTTGACAGCCTCGACCGCCCCGTGGCCAATGCCTGTGTGGAATTCAAGCTCTACAACTACGCCGAGTTCTACACCGTGGCCACCAAGCAAACCGACGCCAAGGGACACGCTTACCTCTCAGCAGGCTTGGGTGACATGCTCATCTGGGCAAGCACACCTGAAGCATTCGCCTTCCAGAAAGCCAGCTTTGCCACTGACTCAGCCCTCACACTGAAGCTCACTAATTCACAAAGCTACTCCTATCTTTCAGATGAGTCTTACACCGACATTGACATCACCCCTCCACCAATCAGTGCCACCCCACCCGCCATCATCCCCGAACAGCGCGCAGAGAACAACCGCCGCCTTGCCATAGAAGACAGCATACGTGCAGCTTACGAGGCCTCTATGCCCGACCAACGCAGTCGTGGCAATCACGCCGTCATAGCAGCATTCCTCGACAGTGCTTCAGCCCATGACAAGCTCGCCCTTGCCGACACCCTTCTCCGGCTCCTCCCCGACAAGGACTTGCAGGACATCACCCTCGACGTACTACTTGATAATTTAGATTATCCCTTTTACATTAAATCCTCTTATCTTCTCTCTCCACGCATAGAGCGTGAACGTCTAACGCCTTATAAAAAACCACTCCGCACCGCCTTCAAGGATTTCAACGCAAGACAACTGACTGAGTGGTGTCGCGACAGCATTCTGGTCATAGAGAACCAGAACCCGCAACAGCTGCGTATGCAGCCACTCGGCGTCTATCGCTCACGCACAGCCGACCCTTTAGGTCGCTCCATTTTCTTTGTTGCCGCCTGCCGCGCAATTGGCATCCCCGCCCGCATCAATGAAATCAACGGCAAGGTGCAGTACTATGACAATGACTGGCGCGATGTAAGCTTTGAACAGACTACACATTCTGAATCACCCATTTCACAATCTATATCTCGCGGCGTACTACATCTCTCCTATTCTCCCGCCCCCTTCATTCCAGATGCCAAGTACTACACCCACTTCACCATCTCACGCCTCGTGGACAACCGTCTGCAACTCCTCACCTATCCTGAGGATGTCACCGTCCTGAACACCTTCCAGCATGGCGACAGTCTCGATGCAGGCACCTACGTTCTCACCACAGGCATACGCATGGCCGACGGCAGTGTGCGTTCTCACCTTCAGTTCTTTACCATACGTGCAGGGCAGGACACCACCCTACCCCTCATCCTGCGCTCCGACACTGATGCCATATCCGTCATCGGTTCTCTCAATGCCGAAAACCTGTATATACCACTGAGCGTGGATAGCGGGCATCTCATCTCCTCCACTAATGGGGATGCTGGGAGGGGCCTTTCCCTCCTCTCCACTTGTGGGCGCGGCTACTATGCCCTTGGCATCATTTCCCCCAACCATGAGCCGTCAAACCACGCCCTGCGTGACATTGCCCTTGTCAGCGACGGCTTTGAACAGTGGGGACGAAAGCTGGTACTCCTATTCGAGAACAGCGATGCCGCTTCCCGCTTCAACTTCAGCGAGTTCAAAAGACTTCCCTCCACCACCGTATGGGGAACAGACATTGACGGCAACATCCTTTCCGAAATCAGAGAGCAGTTGCACCTCTCGTCCTCATCCCTCCCCATATTCATCATCTGCGACAGCTTCAACCGCGTCGTCTTTGTTCAACAGGGCTACACCATCGGTCTTGGCGAACAAATGCTGAAGGTCATTCACCAGTTATAGTTTTCAGCAGGTTCAGCTCTTATCTCTACAACGTAGTCGGCGATGTCGCGACCGCCAGGTAAAGTTATCGTCAGCTGATGAGAACGTTTGCTGTACTGATAAGGCAGGTCGGCTGCTGAGGAGAGAGCTTTGATAGACTTGGGCCTCTTACCGTTCCATGGGATGGTAATGCAGGAAACTTCATTAGAGAGAACATGCAGGTAAAGGCATCCTTCCTTGCAGGTAGTGACACCCCAAGACGGCTCAGGCATTCTCGTAGCCTGAGTGCCATAGATGCTCTCGCCATTGACACGCATCCATTGCCCGATTCCCTTCAGCCGTTCCAAGGCTGTTGCCGGCAGCTCGCCATTGGGTTGCGGACCGATATTCAGTAGCAGGTTGCTGCCTTTGGCGGCAGCGCGGGCTATGAGACGGATGAGTTCATCCGTGGATTTGTAGTTCTGGTCAGCCACCTTGTAGCCCCACATGCCATTCATTGTCTGACACATTTCCAAGGGCAGGTGGCTCACCTCCTGACCTGAAAGCCCTGCAGTGTTCTCGCCTGGCAGGTCACGCTCAAACATCTGGAAATCCTCACCCTCGATTGGTGTGATATGATGGTTATTGCCAATGAGACAGGCAGGCTTCAGCGCGTGGACATAGCGGTAGAACTCGGGCATACGCCAGTCGAAGGGGATGGAGTCACTGTCGTGATCCCAGTAGCCGTCAAGCCAAAGCGCACCCACCTGAGGGTAAAGTGTAAGGAGTTCATGCACCTGTGTCTTCATGAAATTGAAATATCTGTCGTAGTCAGGCTGTAGTAAGCGACCTGTCCTGAGTCCGGTGCGACCCACGGGGTAGTCGGAACGGCTCCAGTCGAGAATGGAATAATAGAGATGAAGGCGCACTCCCTCACGCACACACGCCTCGGCCAGCTCCATCAGTACATCTCGACGGAACGGCGTGGCATCCACAATATTGTAAGGACCTGTCTGCGTGTGGTACATAGAGAAGCCATCGTGGTGGCGACTGGTGAAAGTTATGTATCTGGCACCAGAGTCCTTAATGGCCCGTACCCAAGCATCGGCATCAAAGCGTATGGGATAGAAGCACGAGGCAGCCTTGGCATATTCATCCTGTTGCAGTCCGCTGTTAAGATACCACTCACCTTGCGCGTATTCGCTATAGATGCCCCAATGCAGGAAGATGCCGAAACGGAAACCCTCGAATTCGCGCCGTGCTGCTAGGTTCTCAGCCGATGGCACATATTGTGGAAAGGCGGGAAGAATGCCCGCGAACAACAGAGAGAGAACAGTAATGAAGCACTTCATTTTGTTATTTTTCAAAGACTAATATGATTAAGAGATTTCAATACAGCCCGCACCTCTTCGGCTGATGTTTGACGCTGGCCATTGGGAAGTGTGACAGAACAGGAGCCATGTATCTCTGAGGCCCCAGTTGCATTAAGTATCTGGGCAACATTGTGACGAGTGACACCTCCGCCTGGCAGGATTGTGACAGCAGCCTGGCTCACTAAGCGGCGCAGGTTGGGAATACCAGCCTCAGCTGTGGCAGCACCTCCAGAGGTGAGGATGCGACAGACCCCCAGAGAATGGAGCTGGCGAAGAGCCTGGAATTGGTCTGGAACCAAGTCGAAAGCCCGATGGAATGTAAAGGGCAGACCTGCAGCGGCTCTGATGAGACGGGCAGTAGCTGGCAGGTCAATATTGCCCTCCGGAGTCAAGGCACCGCTGACTATGGCCGAAGCACCAGCCTCGGCAGCTGCATGGATGTCGCACTCCATCACCCGCAATTCTGCCTCTGTATAAACAAAATCGCCTTCGCGGTGGCGTATGAGAACATGGATTAGCAAGTCAGGGAAGAGACGGCGCAACTCACGGACAAGGCCAATTGAAGGGGTAAGACCGTCAAGCGACAAGGCCGAACATAGTTCGATGCGGCTGGCACCGCCCTCCACAGCCGCCAAGGCACTTGCGAGACTACCGCAGCAAACTTCAAGAACAGGTTGGTTTGACATTCGTGTAATGTATGAAACAACAGCGACAAAGATATGTTCTTTTCATCAAACTGCTATATGAGTTGCTAAATTATCAAGAAAAAATATCTCATACGTTAATCTTCCAAAAACAGCGTATCATTACAACCATTTTAAGTAACTTTGCAGGCGTTAAACCCAGCAACAAATGAAGATAGCATTAATTGGATACGGCAAGATGGGGCGCATGATAGAGCAGATTGCCCTGAGCCGTGGACACGAGATTGTGTGCCGAATAGACATCGATAATCAACAGGACTTTGACAGCGAAGCTTTCAAAACCGCCGATGTGGCAATAGAATTCACAGCACCTGCAGTGGCATACGCCAACGTGCAACGATGCTTTGAGCGTGGTGTGAAGGTGGTGTCGGGCAGCACGGGATGGATGCAGCAGCACACCGACGAGGTTAAGGCTGCATGCGCTTCCGGCAAGACCCTGTTCTGGAGCAGTAACTTCAGTGTGGGAGTATATCTCTTCGGGCTTGTGAACCGCTATCTGGCACGTCTGATGAACAACTTCCCCGACTATGACGTGAGCATGGAAGAAGTACACCACATACATAAACTCGACCACCCCAGCGGCACAGCCATCACTCTAGCCGAGCAACTGCTGGCGGAGATTGACAGGAAGTCGCAGTGGACAGCCGTACTGGACGGTGAAGAGAATGGCGCTACACCAAGTGCCGACACATTGACCATCAAGAGCATACGACGCGGCGAAGTACCTGGCATACACAGCATCATCTATGACAGTCCTGCCGACAGCATAACCATCACCCACGATGCACACTCCCGACAAGGCTTTGCGCTTGGAGCCGTGCTGGCTGCTGAGTTCACCGCTACCCACAACGGATTGCTGACTATGGATCAGTTGTTCCAGGCATGACCCTCAAGCTACTACAATGAAACGCATAGACAAGAAACCTCTGACAAAGCGCGACTACATCAAATGTGCCGTTGCGCTGACACTCTACATCATATTCCTTATCTGGGCACAGACCTGGCTGGGAGTGATTGCCATACCGTTCATATTCGACATCTACATCACACGATGGATCAGATGGTCGTGGTGGAAAGACCTGGAGAACCCTGTTACACGAACTATCATGTCGTGGGTTGATGCCATCGTGTTCGCCCTCGTGGCTGTCTATTTCGTCAACATATACTTTTTCCAGAACTACACCATACCATCATCGTCACTGGAGAAGAGCCTGCTTGTCGGCGACTATCTCTTCGTCTCGAAGATGAGCTATGGTCCGCGTGTGCCGCAGACACCGCTCCACATGCCACTGACTCAGCACACACTGCCCACAGGCGGCAAGAGCTATCTGGAATGGATCCGTTGGGATTACAAGCGTGTGCGTCCACGTCCCGTTCAGCAGAACGACATAGTGGTGTTCAACTACCCATCGGGCGACACCGTGGTGGTCAACCCAATGCTGCAAGCTCAGGACTTCTACATACAGGCATATCAGATAGGTCGTGAACTTGCACCGCAAATAGCTGCGCAACGTGGCGAGCAACTG
Source organism: Bacteroidaceae bacterium (assembly GCA_017620295.1). Lineage (GTDB taxonomy): Bacteria > Bacteroidota > Bacteroidia > Bacteroidales > Bacteroidaceae > Physcousia. Next base: position 15,737 of record JAFZQR010000012.1, on the reverse strand, counting down.
CCTCAGTTAGACGAACTGTCACCGCTGGAACTGCGCCGCTACTATGAGTATATCTACTCCCTTGGACGTATATATATAAATGAAGACCCGCAACGACAGTTCGGTGGTGTGATGACCCGTCCGGTTGACCGTCGCGAGAACTACGTGAAACGCTGTGTAGGCTTGCCTGGTCAGACTTTGCAGATACGCAACCGCGACATCTACATTGACGGAAAGAAGACAAAACAGCCTTCACAGGTGCAGTTCAACTACTTTGTAGATTTGAAGCAATTCCTGCCCGATGAACTAGTGCGTGAGCTCGACATCTCACAGGAACAGCTCGATATGCAACGACAGCTAGGCTATATGCCGCTTACCAGCACAGCAGCTGAACGCCTGCGCCAGGCCACCGACTATGTCGATACCATCTACCTCGACCAAAGCACTTCTACATCCGATATATACCCTCTCAACGGAAACACCGGATGGACACGCGACAACTACGGCCCCATCTGGATTCCAGCCAAAGGACAAAGCATAAGCCTAACACTTGAGAACCTGCCCATATACGAGCGGCCAATACGCGTGTATGAAGGCAACAAGCTGGAGGTGACCGACGATGGACGCATACTCATCAACGGAAACGAAGCCACGTCCTACACCTTCAAGATGGACTATTACTGGATGATGGGCGACAACCGCCACAACAGTGCCGACAGCCGCTACTGGGGCTTCGTTCCAGAAGACCACATCGTTGGCAAACCCGTCATGGTATGGCTATCACTCGACAAAGACCGTGGATGGTTCAGCGGCAAGATACGCTGGAAACGACTGTTCCGCTGGGTCGATAACATGAAGTAACAGATCTTTCGCAAGCTACGCTTGCTTGGAAGTTAAAGAAGTTATGCCGCTTCGCGGCGGAAGTTATAGGAAGTGAAATGAAAAATGCTTTGCAGATTGCATGAACACGATAAGGTATCGTCCTTTAACTTCCGTGACCGAAGGTCACATAACTTCCTTTAACTTCTTTAACTTCCAAAATGCCAAACTCGAATGAAGTAACATTATACATCACATTTATCATTTCACATCACAATGAATCCCTATCTCAATTTCTCTCTTGAGGGCAAGGTAGCTCTCGTGACAGGTGCCTCCTACGGCATCGGGTTTGCAATCGCAAGTGCATTCGCTGAGCAAGGTGCAACCATCTGCTTCAACGACATCAATCAGGAACTCGTTGATCGTGGCTTGAAGAGCTACGAGGAGAAAGGTATCAAAGCTCACGGCTATGTATGCGACGTGACAGACGAACCTGCCGTACAGGCTCTCGTTGCCAAGATTAAGGAAGAGGTTGGCACCATCGACATTCTGGTGAACAACGCCGGTATCATCCGCCGCATCCCAATGCACGAGATGGAAGCAGCCGACTTCCGTCGCGTCATCGACATTGACCTCAACGCTCCTTTCATCGTGGCCAAGGCCGTTCTGCCCGACATGATGGCAAAGCGCAGCGGTAAGATCATCAACATCTGCTCCATGATGTCTGAGCTGGGTCGCGAGACAGTAAGTGCCTACGCTGCTGCCAAGGGTGGCCTGAAGATGCTCACACGCAACATCTGCTCCGAGTATGGAGAGTACAACATCCAGTGCAACGGCATTGGCCCCGGCTACATTGCCACACCTCAGACAGCTCCTCTGCGCGAGCGTCAGCCAGACGGCAGCCGTCATCCATTCGACAGCTTCATCTGCGCCAAGACACCTGCTGGCCGCTGGCTCGACCCACAAGAACTCACTGGTCCTGCCGTATTCCTCGCATCCGAGGCTTCCAACGCTGTCAATGGACACATCCTCTACGTGGATGGCGGTATCCTCGCATACATTGGCAAGCAGCCTAAGTAATCAAAACAACTACATAGCCTCACATAAACATCTCCATCGGCACACAGAAGTTGCTTCATGCCGCGAAAAGAGATGAAACAGCGTGGTTAACGAATCTGTTCACACTTGTGAAAATCTATTTCCACAAGTGTGAATTTTATTTTTCACAAGTGTGAAAATCTATTTCCACACTTGTGAAAATCATTATTTATGCTTACCTTTGCAGCCGAACACCACAATGAAAGGCATTTTACATCACATTATCAATATTTACAAGCTATGAGTATTCAAGTTGGATTCTATGAGACACGAGGTCTAAACGCTGCCAAGAGTGACCTTATGCTGCGCACGAAAATGCGCAAACTACGCACCACAAGAGAGCTGGCACAGACAATAGAAAATGCCTGCACACTAACACAAGCAGACATTGTGGCTGTGCTAAACGCACTGAGTACAGTGCTGGGAAACGAACTGCTGGCAGGCAACAGGGTACAGCTCGACGGCATTGGCACATTCAGCCTTAGCGTAAAAGGCGAGATAAAGCGCGACAAAAATGGAAAGCCGTTGCTTCATGACGCCAGTGTTCGCGATGTACTGTTCACACCTAGTATGGAACTAAAAGGGAGGATGAAGGACGCAAAGTTCACAACCCATAATGTTGCAGCGGCTCGCTCACGTGCCGACATCTCCGACACCGATATCCAAAAAACACTGACTGAGCTGTGCCAAAATGAGTCATTCTTCACCTTGGGTTCATTCGCCAAACATCTTGGCTTAACCTATTCCACAGCTCGTCGCCGCCTGATAGAACTCGTGAACAAGAGCATCATCGAGAACATTGGGTCCCGTGCCAAGGGACTATACCGCCTGCGCTAGAGTCCTGACAAAGGAGCTAGCTGCAAGCCGTCAAGCATAGCTACATAATCGCCGATGGCCTGACGGATTTCTGAGATGCAGATATACTCGTCGGCTGTATGGCTGCGGGAGCTTTGCCCGGGTCCCATCTTCATGGAAGGGAAGTGCATGAGAGCCTGATCAGAAAGGGTGGGCGAGCCAAAAGGGGTACGGCCCAACAGGATGGCACTCTGCACGAGGGGGTGGGATGTATCTATACGCGAAGAGCCGAGACGGAAGGAACGCGCCTTTACTTCCGCTTCAACATTGCGACATACTTCATCATAAATCTCCTCGTTGGAATACAGTTCGTTGCTGCGCACATCCACCACAAAGTGGCAACTGTCAGGTACAACATTATGTTGAGTGCCAGCCTCAATCTGAGTGACACTCATCTTGACCGCACCAAGCAGTTCCGACACAAGAGGGAACTGGTAGGAACGCAGCCAGAGTATGTCATCGACAGCCTTATACAAGGCATTGACACCCTCGTTGCGGGCTGCATGGCCCGACTTCCCATGCGCCGTGAGATCCAGCACCATCAATCCTTTCTCTGCAATGGCTGGCTGCATCCCCGTTGGCTCACCGACAAGAGCTACAGAGATGGGAGGCAGCAGCGGCAACACCCGCTCCACGCCATTCTTGCCCGACACCTCCTCTTCAGCCGAAGCCAGGAATATAATGTTGTATGTCTGCCGACGTGCTGCCAACACACGAAAGGCCTGCAACAGGCTCACCAACGATGCACCGTCATCGTTACTGCCAAGTCCATAGAGGCAATCTCCTTCAAGAGAGGGCTTAAACGGGTCGCGCTGCCAGCCAGAGGCTGGACGCACGGTGTCCAGGTGAGCGTTGAGCAAAAGTGTAGAACGAGCGGCATCGTAGTCGTCTGTGATGCACCATATATTATTGGCTTCGCGATGATAACCAACACCTGCCGATTCGATGAAATGGGCAAAAATATCTGCTGCAGCTGTCTCCTCGCGACTTATACGAGGTGTGGATATAAGGCTCGACAGCAGTTCTACAGCCTCGCTTGTAAGCTGCGATAAACGCTCCTCTGAAAGTATGGGTGCTGATGAGAATGGCATAAGGCTATGCTAAATTAAGGTTATTGAGTGGAAAAGTCTTTGCAAAGGTAGGACTAATTGCAGAATTATCCCTACCTTTGTGCATAAAACAAATTGTCGGTCTATGCTTACAAAGTGTAAAATGTCTGTGCTCATACACGAGCAAGCCAAGATTTATGGCAACAAGACAGCCCTCTCCTACCGTGACTACAAGTCTGGCACATGGGTAAACATCTCATGGATTGAGTTCGCAAAAAGAGTCTCACTGGTGTCAAATGCGCTGCTTCATCTAGGCGTGGAGCCACAGGAAAAAGTGGCTGTGTTCTCACAGAACATGCCCGAATGCCTTTGCACTGACTTCGGTGCCTACGGCATACGTGCAGTGACCATACCTTTCTATGCCACCAGCAGTGAGGCACAAATCAAGTACATGATTAATGATGCCGCCGTGCGCTTTGTGTTTGTAGGTGAGCAGTACCAGTATGACACAGCGTTCCGAGTGCTGAAGATGTGTCCAACCATGCAGCGACTCATCATCTTCAGTCACGATGTGGTTCGAAACGAGCGCGATCAGGTATCGCTCTACTTCGATGAGTTTATGAAACTCGGTGAGGGAGAGCCATACAAGGAGGAAGTAAGCAAGAGGTCGGAAGAAGTGGAACTCGACGACCTGGCCAACATACTCTACACCAGCGGCACAACTGGAATGTCAAAGGGCGTCATGCTCACCTACCGCATGTATGCCGCTGCCATTCCTGCCAATGACAAGGTGCTGACGCTTACAGACAAGGATATTGTACTGAACTTCCTGCCATTCACCCATGTCTTTGAACGTGCATGGTCCTACTGGTGTCTGTACGTGGGAGCACAGCTCGCTGTGAACCGCAAGCCACAGGACGTGCTGCAGTCCCTGCAAGAGGTTCACCCGACATGTATGTGTTCCGTGCCCCGCTTCTGGGAGAAAGTGTATGCAGGCGTACAAGACAAGATTGCATCCAGCAGCCCCATGCAGCGCAAGCTCATGCTCGACGCTCTGGAGGTTGGACGCAAGTACAATGTTGAATACCGTCTGCGAGGACTTGTCCCACCAATGCATATACGCCTCAAGTATAAGTTCTACGAGAAGACAATCATCTCCCTATTGAAGAAGAAACTGGGCTTCGAGCGTGGAAACTTTTTCCCGACAGCTGGAGCAGCCATACCTCGCGAGGTGGAAGAGTTCGTTCACAGCACAGGCATCAACATGGCTGCAGGCTACGGTCTCACAGAGTCAACAGCCACTGTGTCATGCGACTGGGAGAACAACGTCAAGACCATAGGCTCGGTAGGACGCATCATCGATGGTTTGGAAGTCAAGTTCGGAGAGAACAACGAGATACTCCTGCGCGGCGACACCATCACCAAGGGCTACTACCGCAAGTCGGAGGTGACAGCTACCACCATCGACAGCGAAGGCTGGTTCCACACTGGCGACAGCGGCTATATCAAGAATGGCGAGCTGTTCCTCACCGACCGCATCAAGGACCTATTCAAGACATCCAATGGTAAGTATATCTCACCACAGGCCATTGAATCAAAGCTTGTCGTGGATCGCTTCATCGATGAGATTGCCATCATTGCAGACACCCATAAGTTTGTTTCAGCACTGATTATTCCAGAGTACCACCTCCTGGAGGATTGGGCCAAGGAGAACGGAGTGGCATACTCCAGTCGCGCCGACCTCTGCAACAACCCCAAGGCTGTGGAAATGATTATGGAACGCATCAACACACTGCAACAGGAGTTTGCACATTACGAGCAAATCAAACGCATAACACTGCTGCCCGAACCATTCTCCATGGAACGTGGCGAACTGACCAATACCTTGAAGATCAAACGGCCTGTCATAGCTCAAAACTACAAGGTACAGATTGAAAAGATGTACGAAGAATGATAACAGCAGAACAACTCAAAGAGGTGCAGGAACGCACCGAGGCTCTGAACCGTTACCTTGACATACCACGCAAGCAGGTGGAATGGGAAGAGGAGCAGCTGCGCACACAAGCTCCTGGTTTCTGGGACGATGCCACTGCTGCCGAACAGCAGATGAAGAAGGTGAAGAGTCTTGAGAAATGGATTAAAGGCTATGCTGAGGCTCGCACAATGACTGAAGAGCTCTCCACAGCCTTTGACTTCTATAAGGAGGAGCTTGTGACCGAGCAGGAAGTAGATGAACTCTACTCCAAGGCTGTTGATACCATCGAATCACTGGAACTGAAAAATATGCTCCAGCAGGAGGAAGACCCGATGGATGCTGTCTTGAAAATCAACTCCGGAGCTGGAGGCACCGAGGCCCAGGACTGGGCGCAGATGCTCATGCGTATGTATATGCGTTGGGCAGAACAGAACGGCTATAAGCTTTCCATAGCCAACCTTCAGGATGGCGACGAGGCTGGAATTAAGACTGTCACCATGCAGATTGAAGGCGAGTATGCCTATGGCTACCTGAAGAGTGAAAACGGTGTACACCGTCTGGTGCGTGTGTCGCCCTACAATGCTCAAGGCAAGCGCATGACCAGCTTTGCCAGTGTGTTTGTGACACCATTGGTGGATGACACCATCGAAGTTTATGTTGACCCGGCACGTGTATCATGGGACCTGTTCCGCAGCGGCGGTGCGGGAGGACAGAATGTGAACAAGGTGGAGACTGGTGTACGACTACGTTACCAATACAAAGACCCAGACACTGGCGAGGAAGAAGAAATCCTCATCGAGAACACCGAGAGCCGCAAACAGCTGGAGAACAGGGAGAATGCCATGCGACTCCTCAAATCACAGCTATATGACCGTGCACTCAAGAAGCGCATGGAAGCACAAGCCAAGATCGAAGCTGGCAAAAAGAAGATTGAATGGGGCAGTCAGATACGTTCATACGTATTCGATGACCGTCGCGTCAAAGACCACCGTACTGGATATCAGACCTCCGATGTGGGCGGTGTGATGGACGGCAAGATAGATGCTTTTATCAAAGCCTATCTCATGGAATTCGGTGCAGAAGGCTAAATTGTCAAATAGTCCAATAAGAATTATGAGTAAGAACAAGAAAGAGCAGCGTGCAGCACAGAGAGCCGAGCGCGAGAAGAAACAGGCACAGAAAGTAATCAACTGGATTGTTGGTGCACTGGTCGTGCTGTTCATTGTGGCTGTTGCCATAGCCATGACAATTCAATAACATTATTTATGGCTCAGGAGATTGAACGTAAGTTCCTTGTCAAGGACAGCTCCTACAAGCAACTTGCATATAACCACACCCATATAGCACAAGGCTACATTGCATCGGGCAATGGACGCACGGTACGCATTCGCATACGCGACGACCGCGCCTACTTAACCATCAAAGGACCAAGCGCCGATGGAGGATTGTCACGCTATGAGTTTGAAACGGAGGTGGCTGTGGCCGATGCTCGCGACCTCATGCAAATATGCCAGCCTGGCATTGTACAGAAAACACGATGGCTGGTGCGTTGCAACGATGGTCACGTTTTCGAGGTAGATGAGTTCGAAGGCGACAATGAGGGGCTGGTGATGGCGGAAGTGGAGCTAGGTAGTGCTGACGAAGCCTATGAGAAGCCCGATTTCATCGGTAGGGAGGTCACTGGTGACCACCGTTTCTACAACTCTCACCTTCGCTCCAACCCCTTCAAGCTGTGGGGCAAAGACATCAAGCCTTAGAGCTGTGATGTGATAGCCACCACGGACGTATCATCACCAAGCCTAACAGCACACCTAACCCAACACCGATGCTGTTGGCTGTGAAATCCAACCAGTCACCGCTGCGGTAAGTAGTGGCGTTGGCTTGCAACAATTCCAGCAAGCCACCAAGGGCGACTGGCAACAGAAAGCCATACACCGACAGCCACACCTTGTTGGCTTCGGAATGTTGCTTCCAAAACTCCCACCATATCACACACGTCAGACTACCGTACATAAGGAAGTGTACCCACTTGTCTGCCAATGGCACGTCAACGCCTACCTCTATGCTACCCAAAGGCGCAAGGGATAGAACGCAAATGACAAATACGACTAGCAGGCTCAGAGGATACGACTTTATGGTACTCATATTGTTGGATTGACAGTTTAGTGGCAGCATTTCCATTAATTCGTGACAAAAGTACAACAATTCTGAGTAATTTTGCAGCCAAATGGACAATAGAGGTAACTTTAGCAGTAAATTAGGCATCATACTAGCCTCTGCTGGCTCAGCAGTAGGATTGGGCAATGTATGGCGTTTCCCAACAGAAGTGGGACGCAACGGTGGTGCCGCCTTCATTCTTATATATGTGGCATGCGTACTGATAATAGGAGTGCCACTGATGGTGTCGGAGTTCATCATCGGACGTCACACCCACGCCAATACCGCCGATGCCTATCGCAAGCTTGCGCCACGCTCCGGATGGGTATTCCAAGGCTATCTGGGTGTGTTCACATCGTGGTTCATACTATGCTACTACGGCGTGGTGGCGGGCTGGACTCTGAAGTATCTTGTTGATGCCCTGCTCCTAAACACCAGTGCCATCACTAACAGCTCCGCATTCTTTGACGAGTTCAAGTCACAGCCTCTGGCACCACTATTCTATATGATGGCAGTGGTGGCCATGTGCCACCTCGTGATTGTACGCGGTGTGCAAGGGGGCATAGAGCGAAGTAGCAAGCTGATGATGCCGTTGCTGTTCATCATCATGGTAGTGCTGATGGTATGTTCGTTTTTCATGCCTGGCACAGAGAAAGGACTGACCTTCCTCTTCCAGCCCGACTTCAGCCGCATCACACCAGACGTTGTGTTGAGTGCTATGGGACAGGCTTTCTTTTCTCTTAGTATCGCTATGGGATGCCTGTGTACCTATGCCAGCTACTTCACCAACGACTCCAACCTTACCAAGACCGCTGCCAGCGTGGCTGGCATTGACACGATGGTTGCCATCATGAGTGGCATCATCATTTTCCCGGCTGTCTATAGCGTCAGCGGTCTGTCACCTGACGAGGGTTCTGGTCTTGTGTTCAAGACACTGCCCTACGTGTTCAACACCGCCTTTGCCAATGCTCCCGTACTGGGAGCGGTGTTCGCCGTGCTGTTCTATTTGCTCCTGCTGCTAGCTGCTCTTACCAGCATGGTGTCCATCCATGAGCCAGCAACAGCATTCATCATAGAGCATTTCCATGTCAAGCGCTACCTGGCCACACGCTATGTGACCTTCTCTGCCATTTCTATCGGGGTATTGTGTTCGCTGAGTCTGGGTGAGCTAAAGGATTTCACTCCTCTCTTCGGAATGACATTCTTCGACTTCTTCGACTTTATATCGGCAAAGATATTCCTTCCCGTGGGTGGCTTCATCATATCACTCTTCGTGGGATGGCGGCTGAAGCGGCAGTTGGTTGAGGCAGAGCTTACCAACAATGGCTCATTGAGGTTTCCACGTCCGCTGCTGATTGGTTACATTTTCCTTCTGCGCTGGGTAATCCCGATTGCAATTGTTTGCATATTCCTTAAGGAGCTAGGACTGTTATGAGCGACAGAGGCAGTTTCACGACAAGACTGGGCATAATCCTCGCTACTGCGGGATCTGCCGTGGGCTTAGGCAACATCTGGCGTTTTCCCGTTGAGACGGGACAGCAAGGCGGTGCAGCCTTCATCATCGTCTATCTGGCTTGTGTACTGCTGCTCGGCATCCCCATGATGACTGCGGAGTTCGCTATTGGACGACGCGCCCATACCGACATTGCCTCTGCCTACCAGCAGCTGGCCCCGCGCCAGCCGTGGTTCCTGACGGGATATGCTGGTATGCTGTGTGTAACGCTGATACTGGGTTTCTACAGCGTGGTGGCTGGTTGGATCCTCAAATACGCACTCGATGCCCTGTCAGGCACCATGTCGTTTGTCACGGACTCTGCCGCATATTTCAATACTTTCACACAATCCTACTACCTGCCAGTAGTGTTCGCACTGCTGTTCATAGTACTGACACACGCCGTCATCAAACGTGGCATTCAGAACGGTATTGAGCGGTTCTCCAAGGTGATGATGCCTGTGCTGCTGGTGCTGATGATTGCACTGGCCGCAGGTTCCCTGTCCATGTCAGGTGCTGCTGAGGGCCTAGCCTTCCTGCTACGTCCCGACTTCTCCAAGCTCACCGCCGATGTGGTGCTGAGTGCGCTCGGACAAGCCTTCTTCTCCTTGAGCATCGCCATTGGCTGTCTCAGCACATACGCCAGCTACTTCAAGCGCGATGTGAACCTCATCAAGACCGCCACTTCTGTAGTAGCACTGGACACCGCCGTCGCCATACTGAGCGGTTTCATCATCTTCCCTGCTGTGTTCAGCGTGGAGAACGTCAATCCTGACGCGGGGCCTGGACTGGTGTTCGTCACCCTGCCCGACATCTTCGGGAAGCTCTTTGGTCACGGCTCTTTCGCCGGCTATGTGTTTGCACTGATGTTCTATCTGCTGCTGACCCTCGCAGCCTTGACCAGCACCATATCCATGCATGAGGAAGTGACCACATTCTTCTGCGACCGCTTTGGAATGTCGCGTCGCAAAGCTGCCACCATCATGACCTGCACTTCTATGGTGCTAGCCATGCTATGCGCACTGTCCTACGGTCCTCTGCACGATGAACTTGTCATAGGGGGCTACACAGTGTTCGAGTCCTTCGATTTCGTAACAGCCAAGTTCATCATGCCGTTAAGCGGTATAGTATTGAGTCTGTTCGTTGGCTGGCGCCTGGATCGTGAACTTGTCCTGGACGAATTGACAAATGGCGGCACACTGAGCCTGCCGCGTCCTGTTGTTGCAGGCTTCTTCTTCATCATCAGATGGCTTGCTCCCATAGCCATCGCAACCATCTTCATAAACGAGCTGCTAAGCTAGCACTATGCAACACTTCTCCAGAAGTAACCAGCGAGGGTGCATCTTCGCTTTTGTCATAGCAGCTGCGGTTGTATCAGGCATGATGCTTGACAGATGGCTATTCAACGACTCTAGCCAGCTATCATCACTCAACAGCCTCATCGGCGACTCTCTTCAAGTAACAGCACCTATCACTGTCATAGACTCCGATACTACCCTGCAACCTGTTTACCCAGAACAGGAAGAAACCATAACGGAGCTGTCTGACTTCGACCCAAACACAGCCGACTCAGCCACCCTCGTCCGGCTGGGTTTCTCTCCTTGGCAAGCCCGCTCCATCTGCAGATACCGAGCAAAAGGAGGCCGTTTTCACCGAGTAGACGACATGAAACGCATCTATGGTATGACGCCAGAACTCTACAACCGCATCAGTCCATACACTCGTATCGGTGAGCAATTCCGCTATTATGAAGATTTGGGAGAGTCCCAGACCTATACTCGCAGGCCTCAACACGACACAACCAGCCATCATAGCGGTATCTATGGTAGGCGTGACACAACCGACTATCCACATAGCGACAAATTCACAGAGCCTGTAATCCTCGACCTCAATCTCACCGACACCGCCACCATGAAACGCATACCTGGCATTGGCGATGTACGTGCAAAGCGCATTGCAGCCTACCGCGAAGCTCTTGGAGGCTTTGTCACTCCAGAACAGCTCAATGAGATTGACGGTCTTCCACCAGGCATCGAACAGTGGTTCACGGTGGAAGGCGATGTGTTCCGCCACATCAAAGTCAACAGCGACCCAATCCGCACACTTGCTAGGCATCCATATATCACCTACGCACAAGCCCGAGCCATAGAGCAATACCGACGCACTAACGGACGCATCACAGACCTCCATGAGCTACAGCTCCTGGACGAATTCAGCGAGGCCGACTTCCAGCGCCTCGCCCCATACGTTGAGTATTAGGCATACTAAAAGATGGAGACCAGCTGTAATAGCCAATCTCCATCATACTATTATCTGTCGTTGTACTCCGAGCCGGGGTCGAACCGGCACGGGTTGCCCCACTGGTGTTTGAGACCAGCGCGTCTACCGATTCCGCCATCGGAGCACTTTTAACGGCTGCAAAGGTAGGGCTTTCTCATGTAAAGCGCAAACTTTTCCACTCTTTTTAGCCCTGCATTTTCATCAGGCTATCTCCCACTCCTCAATGCTGAGGGTCTCGGTAGAGAAGCGGATGCCCACCTTATGGATGGGAAGACCGTCGGTCTGGAAGGGGATGGCATAGCCTTGCGAGCTGATTTGCTCAAGAGCCTCATGGGCTGTGCCATTAATCTTCAGCTCGAACACGTAGGTGGCATCTGGCATACGAACCACCACGTCGGCGCGACCACGGATAGTCTTCACTTGAGTGCGGACATAGGCGTTGAGCATGGAGAAGATGAGATAGAACGTCCACTCATAGAAACCCTCAGCCTTCGCAACGTCATCTAGCTTCTTCTTGAAACCCTCTATGTAGGGGAGGCCTGCTATATAGGCCTGCATCTCACGCAGTGCAAGGTCTAGATCGTCTGAACGTAATGCCTTATAGAAGCGGATGGCAAAGCCCTGACGAACATCACGCAGCTCCAAACCTAGATACGTTGGTATTAGTCCTTCCGTGAAGCCCACACGCACCTCCTGGTTGGGAATGGAGAGAGTGTAGCTCTCCACAACCTTGTCATAGCCCTTGATGGTCAGGTAGCCGGACTGGTACAGGAGCGGCAGGGCATCTGTCATGGCCTCCGTGGGGCGGTCGAAGTCAGATACGCCACACTCTATGTTGTCCATCGCAGTGATGTCCGTGCGGAAATGCTGCATCTGACGTATCAGATATGAGGGAGTGCCGCTGTCGAACCAGTAATTAGCAAGTTCTTTACTGAGGAATGCCTTGACAAGACTGTAGGGGTTGTATATGTCCTCTGACTGCTCAGAGAAGTGGTAGCCGTCGTAGCGTTTCTTAAGCAGGCCATGCATTTCCTCTGGCGTCACTGCATTGGCCTCTGCCAGCAGGACAATGTCAGGAGCTAGTGTAGTGGACAATTCTGTCTCCGTGATGCCGCAGATTGCGGAGAACTGCGGCAGCATGGAGATGTTCATCAGGTTATTCAGTGTGGAGAAGATGCTAAGCTGAGAGAACTTCGTGATGCCGGTTATGAAGCAGAAGCGTATCATCGCCTCGCTGGCCTTAAGTGTCTGGAAGAACTCTTGCATCACACGGCGGAAGGCTGCCAGCTGCTCATCTGTGTGTAAAACGTCAAGCAACGGGGCATCGTATTCGTCAATCAGCAGTACTACCTGCTTGCCTGTCTGTTGATAGGCACAACGGATAAGTGATGTGAACATCGCTCCTGGATGTCGCTGACTTTCGTCTATGCCATATTGCTCCATGTAAGGCCTAAGGATGAAAGACAGCCTGTCACGAAGCTCATCGGCAGTTTCCATGCCCTTGGCAGTACTCAGGTCGAGGTGTATCACAGGGTACTCCACCCATTCCGTCTCCAGCCCCATCACCTTCAACCCCTCAAACAGCTCCCGCCTGCCCTCAAAGAAGGATTTGAAGGTGGTGGTGAGCAACGACTTGCCGAAGCGGCGCGGGCGGTTCAGAAAGATGTATTTGGCGGCGTCCTGCACACGCCACATCAAATCTGTCTTATCTACATATACACACCCTCTGTTTATAACTTCAGAGAAGGTCTGGATGCCAACAGGATAGCGTCTTACTTGCTGTGTCATAGTGTATCATATCGTTCGCACCGCAAAGATATTACACTTGAACAGACAATCCTAATGAATAGCACGAAAGTTTATGGTCTGGCTTACTTCACCATTAGTTTATTCTGCTACAGAACAAGCATAAGGAGTTTATATTATCACCAAGGCAAGTCGAAGACTTGGCGTGGTGCATCTGCTTCTTGTCCACCCTCGTCTTCACCTCCGAAATGCAGATAGACGCTGTCCTGTGAGAGGCTGTTGTCAAGGTCTATAGCTATCACACTTTGCTTGCCAGAATAAAGGTGACCATCATTGGATGTCTTACCTATTAAAGTGTCACCATCCACTACGACACGGAGCAGATCCGTATCATGCGATACTGTCTGAGGAGCCACTATGGCATGGAACTGGCGCTGGGTACTCGAGGCCGTACCAAACTCACCAAACTTGACATCGGAACGGATATTGGTAAGCAGACCGTTGCCTGTAACCACCGTCTGAGTGTTCTGATTGGCCTGTACGGAAACATACACATTAAGGAAATCCACGGTGATGTCACTGGATGAGATATCAAAGCCTGTCAACCTTACAACAACGTTGGACATCTTGTGCCTCAACTGCAAATCAACATTGGCTAATCTCGTAGGTCCCACCCGCTGCATTGCAAGGTCACTGGCTGTATATGAGTCATGTGAACGCTGATCTGTCTTAACGATAAAATTAAAGGCTGCTTTACGTCCGCTGGCGTATGGGTAGGAGACATAATAGACCAACGGCATAGCCAAGAGCGTGTCCTCAAACTGCATCACTGGATTGTCGCTTATGCAGGTCAGTCCACCAAGAGCATCAGCCTGATAGCAGGCATCGCTTGTCCAGAAGTAGCTGCTATCGCTGAAGGTATATGGCAGATCTACCCTTTGTCCATTATCAAGGACCGTATCTGCACGTACAGCCCAAATGGCCAACTTGTCATTGGACTCAAACTCCGTGTCACTAGCACGTGTAGGACTGATGCTGTGTACACTCACATCAACCAGTCCGCTGGCCGTGAATGTCACCGGGCGCATCACAGCCTTCGTTATATATACATCGTCCTGGTCGCTACAGCTCTGACCTACAATGGTCAAAGCAAGCAAAGCGAGCAGAACCCATCTGATGTGAAACCTTATCATTATTGGCCTTTCTTTATTGTATTATCATTTTTGATTGCCGTTTTGCTGTTTTCCTGCTCTAAGTGCAAAATTGATAGGAAGATTGAAGCGGGAGCGAACTGGCTTACCACCCTGCATAGCAGGCTTCCATTTGGGCATCGCAGCAACAACACGTTCTGCCTCACGGCTCAGTGGCTCAAACGGTGAGCGAATAACCTTTATGTCAGTCAATGAACCATCCCTATCCACAACGAACTGCACCATCACCCTTCCTTGTATGCCCTGTTCCATTGCCACTGCAGGATAGTGGATGTTTTGACTCAACCACTCATAACATGCACGCTCACCACCAGGGAAACAGGCATTCTCTTCAACAGCCTCATATACCAGATCATCATCGCCCTCTTCACGAACAGCTCCTGTTGGTGTAGCTGGCTGTTGCGTTGCAACGCTGTCTTGGTTAATTCTAAAGTTAATCGGGAGGTTGAAGCGGGAACGAACAGTCTTATTTCCCACACGGGCTGGTATCCATCTAGGCATCTCGCTGACAGCACGTTCTGCCTCTCGGCTCAACAACTCGCTGGGTGACCTTAGAGTCCTAATCTCGGACAATGATCCATCTTTATTCACCACGAACTGCACCATTACCCTACCTTGTATGCCCTGTTCCATAGCCTCTGCAGGATAGTGGAGGTTTTGGCATAACCATTCTATACATGCTCGTTCACCGCCAGGGAAGCTGGCATTTGCCTCTACAATCTCATATACGGTAGTGGTATCCGTTTCAATTATTGCGCCAGCTTTGGCAGAATTGCTACCACACACCATTACTGTGACACCAAAGGTCAAAACCTTTATATATTGGTATAATGTACGTGTTGTCATATTAGTTTCCGATATGGATTAAAACTACAATAATGATTTATCAGAAGTCATAGCCAAGGCCAAGAGACGGCTGGAGGAACCAGGTGTTGAGCTCACGCAGGTGATGGCTGTCCTCGTTCCACATCGAGCCGCTGAAGTGGTACAGGGCCTCAGTAGAGGCCTGCAGGCGGACATTACTGCCGACACGCCAGTCAAGGGTCAGGCCGCCGAACATGCCAAGGCTGCTCTTG
>JAFZQR010000076.1 GCA_017620295.1 Bacteroidaceae bacterium | reverse complement strand
TCAGGAGAAAGACAGAATAATCAGACAGAAAGATAGCATCATCAATGATTACCGTGAACGGCTTGGCCATTATCTGTCAACCCTCTCTGAACTCCTTCGAGGTGCCGTAAAAGCAGTTATCGATTATGTTCAGGCTGGCTATCGCAGTTTCAGTTATCGTCAGGATTGCGATGTTAGGCGCTATATGAACGGCCAGACAGATAAGGACGAAGCCGCAAATACGGTGCTTAATGCCTCACGCCCCTTTTTGAAAGCCAATGAATGTGAGCGGGTGATGGGGCAACTCTCCTATATCGTTCAGGACATAAAGGAAGAACAACAGCAGAACAAAAACCGCGGATTCCACAGATAATTTGGAAATTATTCTGTTTTTTCTAATTGATTAGGGCAATTTTGGCCTTTATTTGCTAATTTCTGCAAATTATAGTTCCCGAATAGCCCTAATCTTCTTTTTATTATGTACTTTTGCATCAGTAATTCAGATATGTACGAGCAAGAGTTCCAAGGAGATGTACTCTATATGATGCTTTATGCAGTAGTGGCAGCTTTGAATCTGGTTGCCTGCTGCTATCTGTTGTTCCGTCGGGCTAATGCCATAGCCCCCGACATAACGTCGCCAGTGAGATTGCGCCGGTGGACTGCAATCTTCTTCGCTGCCATGGCTTTGAGTCACTTGTGGTATATGCCAAGTATTTATCTCACCTCAAGCGATGATAAGATGCTGTGCTATAGTATAGGCGCATTGCTCGATTACATGACAACTTTCCCTTTGGCGATAGTTATATTGTTCACTATGTTGCAAGACCGCAAGCGACCGCTGTGGTCTGCCTGGGTGATAATTATACCTTTAGTTATAATTATGGCGTTGAACATTGTCAACCATAGCGAAGACCTTTTACCGATGTCAAATGCCTATCTGCTATTGCTGGCCATTGGATTAATTATATATATGGCACGCGAGGTCAGAAGCTATGGACGTTGGCTTCGCGACAACTATGCCGACCTGGAGCACAAGGAGATATGGCAGAGTTTCGTTGTTCTGGCTGTCATCCTTTTAGGGTTCGGCATCTATACGTCTGAAATCGGTGGTCTGGCTAACAAATACATCGTTCAGGTGAACAACATTATATTGATCTGCTATCTCCTGTGGCGGGTAGAAACGTTAAGCGACCTGAGCACCCCTATCCAGACGGACATCGCGGAGGATGAAGATAACGCCCTCTCATTATCCATGCGCCATCGCTCGGCTTCGCCGCTTGGCTTGTCCAAGAATATTGAGCCACTATTGAAGCAGTATTGTGAGGAATCGCATCTCTATCTGCAACATGACATAAATATTTCCCGACTCGCCAGGGAGATTGGCGTTAACCGCCTTTATCTTAGCCAGTATTTCTCCAGTCAGGGCATGAATTACAATGCCTATATCAACGATCTGCGAATCAATCATTTCATCAGTCTCTATCTCGAGACTGTCGCTGCTCATCGTCCTGTCATCGCCCAACAGTTGGCTTTTGAAAGCGGCTACCAGAGCTATAACACCTTCAGAGATGCGTTCAAACGCAAGACAGGCCAGTCGGTGACAGCCTGGATGGCAAGGCAGAAAATGGAGGTCTGAGGTAGTCCTAAAGTGACGAAATCAGCAAAAATGTGACGAAATCAGCAAGAATCACGGCTCATGACATGGGTCGTGATACTTTATTTAGGGGTTTTTACTAATTTTGTAACACTATTTAGTATTAACCCCTAAATTATCGTAATATGAGAAAAATGAAAATGGGGATGCTTGCCGCCATCCTGATTTGCGGTATAACAACAGTACTTAATTCATGCAGTAATAAAGACAATTCGTCTTCTACAGAGCCTCAGGATGCTGGTGCGCCCGACTATTCCCAAAAATCCTGTTGGTACCAAATTCCGGAAATCACCAAGGAGTTCGACACGTTCTTCATCTACCCGACGGAGTACATAGGCTCAAACGAGGGTGACCCCGACTACGCCTCGCTCGACAATCCTGATATGCTGCAGGGTGCCAAAAACGACCACATATGGATGGCGAGTGCATTCGAGGAATCCACAAACCTGTTCATGCCATATTATCGACAGGCCAGTGCAATGGCTCTGAAAAGGGCTTACGACAAGACTGGCGACATTCGCGCCGCACTTGAAGGCCGCACGCCTTATGAGGACATAACTACTGCGCTTGATTACTACTTCGAGAACTACAACAACGGACGTCCATTCATCATCGCAAGCCACAGCCAAGGTTCTGCCATCAACAGCCTCGTCATGAAGAGCTATTTCAAGGAGCATCCTGACTACTACAAGCGCATGATTGCCTCGTACATGATTGGCTTCTCCCTCACAAAAGACTGGCTGAAGGATAACCCGCACCTGAAGTGCGCGACTGGCGAGGCCGACACGGGAGTCATCGTCAGCTGGAATACTGAGGGCAAGCAGAATGTCGAGCAGAACGCCAAGAATGTCGTGGTGATGCCGGGTGCTATTAGCATCAACCCACTAAACTGGAAACTCGACGACACCTATGCGCCGGCAAGCGAGAACAAGGGCTCGCTCATCATAGATGAGAAGGCTGGCACGGTCAGCATTGGCGACATCGGTGCTGACGCTCAGGTGAACACCGAGCGTGGCGTGGTCGTGACGAACACCAATGCTGAGCCCATTGAAACGGCCGACTTCTTTGGCCCGCAGAGCTTCCACAACGGCGACTACATGTTCTACTACAACAACATCAAGGACAACGTAGCCAAGCGTATTGCGACCTATCAAAGCTTATCAAAGTAGGTAATAACGTGTGAACAAAGAGCAGCTAAAAGAATATTACCAGCGTTTCTGCCACTGGCAGCAAACCGTTCCGCACTATGCCAACCGGCATGAGGGCGAGGTGCAGCATTGCCACAACTGCGACAACGATTTCAGCGGCAACTTCTGTCCAATCTGTGGTCAGCGTGCCGAAGTGGGGCGTGTGGGGTGGAAATCCATTAAAGATAACGTAGCTATTCTATGGGGTATGGACTCGCGGTCGCTGGGCTATACGCTGCTGCAACTTCTGGGGCGCCCAGGCTATCTGGTGCGCGACTACATCAGCGGTCATCGCCAAGTGTCGTTCCCGCCCGTCAAGATGCTGGTCATTGTTTGCCTCTTCGTAGTCATCGTCGAGTCGTTCTTTCATGTCAAGAATGATGTTGTAGGTCTTAAGTTCAACGTTCAGGAGCTTGACGATATCGTTGCATGGATCAATTCGCAAAAAAGTTGGGCCACGCTGTTCCTCCAATGCTTCTATATCCTGCCTACATGGTTGGTGTTCCGCTTTGCCCCGAGCTATCCCCGCCACACATTGCCCGAGGGATTCTTTCTGCAAGTATTCATTAGCGTGCTGAGTCTTATCTCAACCATCGTTATTGGCTACTGGAGTGATGAGCTGGATCTTGCGTTTTTTGTAATCTACATGTACATCACCTACCGCCAGCTCTTCGGCTATGGCTGGTGGGGTACGCTGTGGCGATTGGCAGTCATCATAATATTGATACTTATGACGATGCTTGTTGTGGTATTGACTATTGGGTATGCCTATGTGGATAATGACGTATACGATGCACTACTTAGTATCTTGATTTTTCTTGTACCAGCTGTATTGTTGGCAGCCGTCATACTCTATGTCACCCATCGCATCAACAAGCGCACTTACCGCAACAACAAAGAAATACTCTCTAATTTATAAACCTCAAAAACAAACAAGTATGAAAAAAATGACATTGTGGATGCTTGCCGCCATCCTAACTTGCGGCACAACAACGCTGCTCACATCATGCAGTAGCTCCAACGACAACCCGGTTGATCCCGACAGCGAAAAAATCAAGGCTACTGACTATTCTAACAAGGCCAACTGGCTCCAGATGCCGGAAATCACCAAGGACGTCGATGCTTTCTACATCTACGGTACATCGTACATTGATGATAGTTTCAAAGAAGGTGCGCCTAATTATGCGCCGCTCGACAACCAGGAAATGAGACAGCGCGCAATGGGCGAATACATGACCAATTCTAGTGTGTTCAATGAGTCTTGCAATGTGTTTATGCCTTGGTACCGCCAGGTAGGTTTGAAGTATGGTGGAGAAGTTACGTAGAAGTACGGAAGTATCGAGGCTGCATTTGACGGTGAACCATACATCGACATCAAAGCCGCGTTCGACTACTACTTCGAGAAGTGCAACAACGGCCGTCCGTTTATTATTGCGGGTCACAGCCAGGGCTCGGCTATGGTGAAGTATGTGCTGAAGAACTACTTCAAGGAGCACCCCGATTAC
>JAFZQR010000075.1 GCA_017620295.1 Bacteroidaceae bacterium | reverse complement strand
GAGACCGACGTGACGGCCAACGCAAACGACTACTTCAGCATTACAACGGAGGACGGCCGCAACATCATCAAGTGCCTCTACACGGTTCAGGACGGCGAGGTGCTGACCGGATCCACCAGCAGTACGTTGACGATAGCCGCCGGCCTCAAGATTACGCTCAGCGGCGTCACCTTCACTGGCGGCATCGTCTGTGCGGGAACGGCAGAGATCACGCTCGTCGGAACGAACAGCGTGACAGGTCCGAGCGGCAAAGCCGCCATTCAGGTGGGAGGCACAGGAACCACGCTCACCATCAAAGGTGACGGCGCGCTGACAGCAACAGGCGGCGATGGTGCCGCCGGTATCGGACTGAGCACAGCGGGTAGTAACTGCACGGGCGGCAATGTCGTCATCGAAAGCGGAACCATCACGGCACTGGGCGGCACCAATGCTGCAGGCATCGGCACAGGTTTGGCATTTAACGCGAATGTTGCGCTCGGCAACATTACCATCAAGGATGGTACAGTGACGGCAACAGGCGGTAACAATGGTGACGGAATCGGAACAGGATATACTTTCGGCGGCAACGGTAGCATCGGTACGGTAACGGTTTACGTAGGCGTGGACATGATTGACGCATCGAGCATCAAAAACTTCGGCAGCACGGTATATATGTACGGCGAATACAACGTGACGGCCAATGCATCCGACTTCTTCAACATCACGGTAGATGGTAGCCACTGCGTCATTGTGACGGATAATCCTGTCACCCTGGCCGACGGCACAGCATACAATTGGATCTATGACCCAGAAGTCACCTCTGCCACCTACGTGAAGACGCTTGGCGAGGAGCGTGTGGGGAAGTACCAGACTTGGTTCGTGCCTTTCGACTACACCATCACCAGTGATGACGAGGATGCATTCACGTTTTACAAGATCAACATGATAGCAAACGCACCCAATCCCAGTACGGAGGCTACGGACGACATCTGGGTGTTCCTGAGAAAATTAGAGGCTGGTGACGTGCTGCACGGCAATATGCCATACGTCTATAAGCCGAAGCAGGCTGTCACCGACTACAACTTCACCACCCTCAACACGGTGCTGAAGGCGAAGGCCAACGACGCCCGCATCACCATGATGACCGCAGAGGACACCTACACCGTCTTTGGCACCTACGAGAATACGACGGCAACGGCACAAGACCCGTTCTACTACGTGAACATCAACGGCGACCTGAGCCTGGGCAACGACGGTTCGGTGACTGTGGGGCCCTACAGATGGATTATGCGCGTGGAGAACAAATTCGGCGGCAGCCCCGCCTACGTCAAAGCCGTGCACTTCTTCGATGGAGAAGATGAGACGACAGGAATTGGACTCACCTCCGACCTCTCTCTTTCAAAGAGGGGAGAAGGCGAGTGGTATTCCATCGATGGCAGCAGGCTCGACGGCAAACCCACGAAGAGCGGAATCTATCTCGTCGGCGGGCGCAAAGTCGTCATCAGGTAATATTATTCTTTACACAACTAATTATTTAATGAAAATACGATGAAGAAAAATGTATTGTTTTGGATGATGCTGTTGCCGATGGCACTGGGCATCGTCTCATGTACCGATGTCACAGACAACCCCGCTCCAGTCGTGGTGGTGGACGACAAGCCATTCCCTTACGACGCGGACATTGACCCAAGTGTGCGCCCTGGTGACAACTTCTATGAGTATGCCCTCGGGAAGTGGCTCCACAGCAGCAACCCTGCTCCGTCCTTATTTAAGCAGATATCAGAACAGAACAAAATGCTGACGGACGAGATGCTGACCAACTGCACAGCCCCCGTGGTGGCCCAGTTGCGCAGCCAGGCCGATGAAATGATGATGGGCGACAGCCGCACCTTCGACTTGCTGGCCCAGCGCCTACAGTTGCTGGAGCAGGTGACCACAGGAGAACAGCTGTTTGACGCCTTCGGCGCACTGCAAGGATGGGGCTACGGCACACTGTTCAGGCTCGTACCGGGTGTACTTGTTGGAAGACAAACAACCAACGTATTTATGGCAGGCAGCATGACAGACGAAATGAAGAGGGCTGTACGCATGAAGAAACAGGAAACGTTGGACAGCCTGGTGAACGTCTATTGCGGATATCTCGCGGGCTTCGGCTTCTCACAGGAGCGCATCGCACAGATTGCGGAGAACGCCAGAAAAATCGAGACGTTGGAAATGAATGCCTATATTCCTGGAATTGAGATGCTGCGCCACCCCATGAAAGCGAAACGTTGGGCACCGGAAGGCGAGGACAATACGGAGCGCATCTTGGGAATGATGGGAGTAACGAACGAAGACGTGACCGCTCTTCGCTTCGTCCCGTCCACTCAGGAGGTTCTTCAGTTGTTGGTTTTATTTAGTCAGGCCGACGAGGACCCCGAGGCCATTGAAGCCTTCCGTGACTACATGATTTACAACGTGATAGCACAGGACGCTCCCTTCATCCCCAGTATCGACCAAGAGACCACACTGCCCGCCATGCTGAAACGAGCCCTGCAAAATAACCGCTATTACATGTACCGCCTGCTGACCGAGTACTACGGTTATGACCGCATCTACAAGCAGCAGTGCAACGACATCTTGGAAAACATGCGCCAGCTGTTTATCCAGCGCTTGGAAAACCTCGACTGGATGAGTGATGCCACCAAGGCCGAAGCCCGCCAGAAGGCAGAAGCCATGCTGTTCTACGTCGGCTATCCCGAACAATGGAACGACGCCCTGACGCCGACGATTGACGCCGACTTCCTGCTGGCCAGCGTCACCCAGCTGCGACAGAATGCCAGGGAAATCATCTTGAATATGGCAGGGAAGCCTCTGGAAGACATCGGATGGGATCTCTGGGCCAGCATGGCTGGTTTCACCACCGACAACGCCTTCTACCTGGGAACGGCCAACTCGCTGGTCATCCTGCCTGCTGAGATTACCAAGCCCCGTTTCGACTACGACCTGAGCGAGGCCACGCTCTACGCCTTCTCCACCACCTTCAGCCACGAGTTCTGTCACGGATTTGATGCCAGCGGTTCCAATTATGATGCCCAAGGACAGAAGCGCGACTGGTGGACTCCGGAAGACAAGCAAGCCTTCCAAGCCAAGCAGCAGATCATGGTGGAACTCTACAACCAGCTGGAGGCCTACCCCGGACAGCCCGCCAACGGCCAGAAGACACTGGCAGAGAATATGGCCGACTACGGAGGCGTGGAGCTGGCACTGGAACTCTACAAGCAGCGACTGACGCAGCAGGGATTCCAGGGAGCACAGTTTGACGAGCAAATCAAGAAGTTCTTCCTCTCCTACGCTCAGATATGGAAAGATGAAAACCAGTTTGATGTCGAGTATTTGCAGATGCTATATGAATTAGACACCCACTCGGCCAACCACGTTCGCGTGAACGGCATGATGCGCCTGCAGGACGAGTGGTACCGCCTCTACGATGTCAAGGAAACAGACAAACTCTACCTCAAACCCGAGGACAGAGTGAAGATCTGGTAAAAGGATTACCGATGAAAAAAGGGAGCGCCCCACGGGTGTTCCCTTTTTTTCATAGGTATTTCTGTGCCGCTCACTTCACCATGATCTTCTTGCCGTTGACGATGTAGAGGCCAGCAGGGAGATGATGCAGGGATGATGCACAGAGGCGGGTGCCATTGAGGGTGAAGACGCCCTTGGAGGTCTCTGCAGGTTCGTCTGCCACCAGACCCTCGATGCCGTCATACACGACACCACCCAGCCCGCGGACAAAGCCTGCATACACGTGCTTGCGGTAATAGTTGAGGTCCCAGATGCCCACGGGCTCGCCACCGCGCCAGCCACTGCTGGCAGGAGCATCCGTCGTGCACCACTGACAAATGCCCCACTGCTGAGCAGGAGGAATGAGGCGGAAGTACTCCTTGAAAATCCATTCATAGAAATCCGCCATCTTCTTGTGCTCTGCCTCGGTCAGCTGATCTGTCTTCAGAGAGGAACCCCATCTGTTGGTGCCGCGGACATAACCCATGTCCATTTCAGACACACGAACAAGTTTCCCCGACTTGGCCATGAGTTGGAACATCTTAGTAATGTGAGATTTAATGGTATTCATGATACTTGCACTCTCAAAACAGCTGATGTGCATCTGCGTACCGATACCATCAATCTTCGTCACACCGTCGGCTTCCCACTTTTTGATCCAGTTGATGAGGGACTTCAGCTTCTTGTTGTCATCCCAGTCGGACTCCAGATTGTAGTCATTGATGAAGAGGACGATATCCTCGGGACCATACTGGCGGGCCAGGCGGCAAGCCTGACGCACGTACTCCAGGTCACCCATGTGATCCTGCCAGTAGAAAGCGTCGCCGCCCACGTCCCAAGTGCCAGTGCTGTAACCTGCCGAGTGCTGCAGATCATAGTAGCCGTCATGATCCTTGTCATCACCAGAGACGGCCTCGTTCACCAGATCCCAGGCTTTCACCTTCCCTCCGCAGGCATTCATCATTCCCTTGATCCACTTGTCCATCGCATAGACAAGGGTGTCGTGACGCTCCTGAGCGGTCAGAGGCACAGTGGGCACGGTGTTGCCCTCGAACTTGATGCTTTTGATGTAGATATCACCCACATAGTCACCACATTGCAGCAGCAGGAAGTTGCTCTCCATCTGTGTCTTGTAACTGACTTCCACATCCTGCCACTCTGACGTGAAAGGGATATTGGCGCTTGCGCCACCGCCCCAGTCACCCAGTTTACTGTAGAACTTTCCAGCCTTGGTGCCTCGGACAGTCATCGTCATCTTGTAGGTCTGGCCCTTGGTGAGAAGGATGTCTGTGGCTGCCAGGAACTGCACGTCCCAGAAATTGCTGCACACCTTGGTCGTATGCACCTTGAGGCCGTTGGTCTTGTCGAATGTGATGGTGTAGCCATAATCCGTCTCCGATGACTTCCAGCCCACACTCTGCGTGGTGCGGAAATCCTTCTTATAGACCTGTGCCCACACTTCCTCGCCACCTTCCACTTTCTTGTCGGCCAAGAGCTTCTTCAACCAGCCGATGGGCTGCTGAGAGTGCCAGGCGAGTGTGTGACCATAGACGTTCAGACCGGCTTTGGTGGCGGTATTCACATAGTTCTTCACCGTCGTGAAGTTCATGTTTCCACTGGCATCCACACAACTGGCCATCTTCATGGCGTTGCCTGCCACAGTCTCTGTGAAGTTCTTGTTGGTCAGGTTACGGACCAGCGAGTTGTTGAGATAGTCATTGACGGTGGTGCCTGCTCCAAGCTTGAAATTGGGGTACTTGGAGTAGTCGATGTAGTCCTTGAGAGCATGATAGTCATCCAAGTAGCGATAATTGCTGTCATTGGGCTTGCCCTTCTCGAACTTCTCCTGCGCCAGCGCCGAGGCCGCCAGACAGGCTGTAAAAAATAATAGGTAGAGTTTCTTCATAAGTAATGTGCTGAAAGAAGTGAAAAAGGGAGCATCCGATGGGGATGCTCCTTTTGTATGGAAGGGTTGGCGGCACTCCGCCAACCACAGTGTCGGGAATTATTCGCTCCAGTCTTCCTGGGTCTTGCGAACATAGCTCTTGTAACGGATCTGAGCCATCTTCTGGGCCTCGGCGAAGAGCTCTTCTGCCTCGTTGGGATAAGCTTTCTTGACAGAGAGGTAACGCACCTCGCCCAGCAAGAAGTCGTGGAACTTGCTCCAGTCGGGCTCCTTGGAGTCGAGGCTGAACGGGTTCTTGCCTTCCTCGATGAGGGCGGGATTGAAGCGCCACAGATGCCAATAGCCGCACTCCACAGCCTTGCGTTCCTCAGCCTGGCTCTTACCCATACCGGCCTTCAGACCGTGGTTGATGCAGGGAGCGTAAGCGATGACGATGGAGGGACCGTGCCAAGCCTCAGCCTCGCGGATAGCCTTGAGGGTCTGAGCGTGGTCAGCGCCCATAGCGATCTGAGCTACATATACATAACCGTAGGTGGTGGCAATCATGCCGAGATCCTTCTTGCGGATGCGCTTACCCTGGGCAGCGAACTGAGCGATGGCACCAAGGGGAGTAGCCTTAGAAGCCTGACCACCGGTGTTGGAGTAAACCTCAGTATCGAGCACGAGGATGTTCACATCTTCGCCGCTGGCAATCACGTGGTCAAGACCGCCGTAACCGATGTCGTAGGAAGCACCGTCACCACCGATAATCCACTGACTGCGCTTTACGAGGTAGTGGTCGAGGGTCTTCAGCTCTGTGCAAACTGGGCAACCGTTGGCTGCACCAGCGTCAATAGCCTCACGGAGCTTCGGAGCAATCTCCTTGGTCTTGTCGGCATCCTCGCAATTGGCTATCCATTCAGCTGCCAGAGCCTTGAACTCTTCAGGTGCACCCTCAGATGCCTCTGTGAGCAGCTTGGCAACGCGCTCCTTCATCTTCTTGTTACCGAGAGCCATACCGAGACCGAACTCGCAGAAGTCCTCGAACAGGGAGTTGTTGAAGCATGGACCCTGACCCTTCTCGTTCTTCGTGTAAGGTGTAGAAGGAATGGAAGCGGAGTAGATAGAGGAGCAACCTGTTGCATTGGCCACCATTTGACGGTCACCGAAGAGCTGAGAAATCAGCTTCACATACGGAGTCTCACCGCAACCTGAGCAAGCACCGGAGAACTCGAACAGCGGACGAGCCAGCTGGCTGTTCTTCACGTTGCTCTTGATATCTACGAGATCCTGCTTGCTGGGCAGCTTCACGAGCTTATCCCAGTCGGCAGCCATCTTCTTCATCTCAGCCTTGTCGGGGTTGAACGGCACCATCTTCAGAGCCTTCAGCGAAGCTGGTTCAACGCCAAGCTTAGCAGCCTGTGCGGTGCGACCAGGACATACGTCAGCGCAGTTGCCGCAACCAAGACAGTCGAGGACGCTGGGTTCGATGACGAAGTGCATGCCCTTCATAGCTGCTGGAGCCTTCATCTCACGGCTGTCGAGATTCTCGAACTGAGCCTTCTCCTCGCTGGTGAGAACGAACGGACGGATGGCAGCGTGAGGACAAACGTAGGCGCACTGGTTACATTCGATACAGTTCTCCTTGTCCCAAACAGGTACGAAGGCTTCCACACCACGCTTCTCGTAAGCGGCAGTACCAACCTCCCAAGAACCATCGGTGGTTCCAAACTTGGCGAATGCGCTGACGGGCAGCAGGTCGCCAGCCTGAGCGTTGATAGGACGAACCAGCTCTTTCACGAATGCGGGTGCATTGTCCTGCTTCTCAGCATCGTCGGCAAGGTTTGCCCATGCTGGATCGATAGCGAACTGCTTGTACTCGTTACCGCGGTCAACGGCAGCGTAGTTCTTGTTCACCACATCCTCACCCTTGGAACCGTAGCTCTTGACGATGAACTTCTTCATCTGTTCAACAGCCAACTCTACGGGGATAACGCCAGTTATGCGGAAGAATGCACTCTGCAGGATGGTGTTGGTGCGGTTGCCCAACCCAATCTCCTGTGCAATCTTGGTGGCGTTGATGGTATATACTGTGATATTGTTCTGAGCGAAGTAGCGTTTAACCTTGTTAGGCATGAACTTAGCCAGTTCCTCACCCTCAAAGATGGTGTTCAAAAGGAATGTACCATTCTTCTGCAGACCGCGTGTCACATCATACATGTGGAGGTAAGCCTGAACGTGGCAAGCCACGAAGTTAGGCGTGGTCACGAGGTATGTGCTGCGGATAGGTGTATCACCGAAACGTAGGTGAGAACAGGTGAAGCCGCCAGACTTCTTGGAGTCGTAAGAGAAGTATGCCTGACAGTACTTGTCGGTGTTGTCACCGATGATCTTCACTGAGTTCTTGTTAGCACCCACGGTACCGTCAGCACCGAGGCCATAGAACTTAGCCTGGAACATACCAGCGCCACCGAGGGCGATCTCCTCAACAGCGGGGAGGCTGGTGAAGGTCACGTCATCAACGATACCGATGGTGAAGTGGTTCTTTGGCTCAGGCAGAGCGAGGTTGTTGAACACGCTGATGATCTGGGCGGGAGTGGTATCGTGTGAACCGAGACCGTAGCGGCCACCAACGATGAGAGGACGATCCTCAACATCGTAGTAAGCGTCCTTTACGTCAAGGTACAGAGGCTCGCCATTGGCTCCTGGCTCCTTGGTTCGGTCGAGCACAGCGATGCGCTTCACGCTCTTGGGAACAGAAGCGAGCAGGTGCTTAACAGAGAACGGACGATAGAGGTGAACGGAAATCATACCAACCTTCTGGCCGTTGGCGTTCAGGTAGTCGATAGCCTCGCGGGCAGCATCGGTGGCAGAACCCATGAGGATAATCATGCGGTCAGCATCCTTGGCACCGTAGTAGCTGAAGAGGTGGTACTCACGGCCAGTAATCTTGGAGATCTCGCCGAGGTACTTCTCAACTACTTCGGGAACTGAATCGTAGTAGGGATTGCAAGCCTCACGATGGGTGAAGAAGGTCTCGGGGTTCTCTGCGGTACCACGTGTGATAGGACGCTCAGGACTCATGGCACGATCGCGGAAACGCTTGATGAACTCTTCCTTGACTAAAGGACGGATGTCCTCCTGATCCATGAGCTCAATCTTGTGGTACTCGTGAGAGGTTCGGAAACCATCGAAGAAGTTCACGAAGGGAACGCAGGTCTCAAGAGAAGCCAGGTGAGCAGCAGCTGTGAGGTCCATCACCTCCTGTACACCGCCTTCGCACAACATGGCGAAGCCCGTTTGGCGGCAAGCCATCACATCCTGATGGTCACCGAAGATACAGAGGGAGTGAGAGGCCAATGTACGTGCCGACACGTCGAATACGCACGGTATGAGTTCACCGGCAATCTTGTACATGTTAGGAATCATCAGGAGCAGACCCTGAGAAGCGGTGAAGGTGGTGGTCAACGCACCAGCCTGCAGTGAACCGTGAACGGCACCGGCAGCACCAGCCTCAGACTGCATTTCCTGAACACTTACGGTCTGACCCCACAGGTTCTTACGACCACGTGCGGCCCACTCGTCAACATGCTCCGCCATAGGCGAAGATGGGGTGATAGGGTAGATAGCTGCTACCTCAGAGAACATATAGCTCACATGAGCCGCAGCCTCGTTACCATCACAAGTAATGAATTTCTTTTCTTTAGCCATAAATAAACGCGTTTATTATGTTTTGATAGTGTATTTATATTGTGTTAGCACCACCAGTTTTGCGGCACAAAGTTAGATATTATAGATGAATTTGCAAAGCTGACGTGGCAATAATCATTTTTGATCCTTCTTGCGTATCTCAACTCGTCTGATTTTACCGCTTATTGTCTTTGGCAACTCGTCCACGAATTCTATGATGCGTGGGTACTTATAAGGGGCTGTTTCTTTCTTGACATGTGCCTGAAGTTCCTTAATCAGAGCTTCGCCAGCTTTTGCCTTCCATTCCTTGCCAAGCACGACAGTTGCTTTCACAACCATGCCGCGGATGTCATCGGGTACGCCGGTGATAGCACATTCCACGACAGCTGGATGCGTCATAAGTGCGCTCTCCACCTCAAACGGCCCGATGCGGTAGCCGCTGGACTTGATGACATCGTCGATGCGTCCCTCAAACCAGTAGTAGCCATCCTCGTCACGCCATGCCATATCGCCTGTGTAGTAGTAGCCGTCGTGCCAAGCCTGACGAGTAAGTTCCTTGTCGCGGTAGTATTCCTTGAAGAGCCCAATAGGCTTCGGCAACTTGGAGTTGGAGCCATCAACCTTAATCACAATCTCGCCTTTCTCACCATCCTCGCAGGGGGTGCCGTCGGCTTTGAGCAGGTCTATCTGATACTGTCCGTTGGGCTTACCCATAGAACCAGGTTTCGGCGTCATCCATGGCATCGTTCCCAAGGTCATGGTGGTTTCTGTTTGTCCGAATCCTTCCATGAGGTGGATACCAGTCATCTCTAGGAACTTGTCATATACAGCAGGGTTCAAGGCCTCACCTGCCGTACAGCAGTAGCGGAGTGAGCTCAGGTCGTACCGGCTCAGGTCCTCGCGTATCATGAAACGGTATATGGTTGGCGGTGCGCAGAATGATGTCACCTTGTACTTGGCCATCTGCTTCAGGAGGCTGTCGGCGTCAAACTTCTCGTGATCGAACACAAATACTGTAGCACCAGCAAACCACTGTCCATAGAACTTGCCCCACACTGCCTTTCCCCAACCGGTGTCGGCAACTGTCAGATGAAGACTGTCCTCGCTGAGGTTATGCCAGAATACACCTGTTGTCAGATGTCCCATAGCGTAGAGGTAATCATGGGCAACCATCTTCGGTTCGCCAGATGTACCAGATGTGAAGTACATCAGCATTGTGTCATCGTTGTCGTTGACATGTTCGGGTTTGACGAATGCGGCTGCATGTGCAATTTCGGCTTGCCAGTCATGGAAACCTTCGGGTAGAGCTGGTGCATCTTTGCCACCTGCCCATTCAGCATTGGGCTTGACGGCAATGAGAGTTTTCACGGTGGGGCTTTCAGGCATGGCTGCCGTCACCTGACTCATAACGTATGCATCGTCAACACAGATAATGGCCTTGATGCTAGCACGTGTGTTGCGGTACACGATATCATGTCGTGTCAGCATGTGTGTAGCTGGTATGACCACAGCTCCGAGCTTATGCAGAGCCAGCATTGCTATCCACCATTCGTAGCGACGTTTCAGTATGAGCATCACAGGGTCTCCCTTGCCAATACCAAGGCTGCTGAGATATGAAGCAGCCTGATTGGTTTCTGCCTTCAGCTGACCAAAGGTTGTGCGATGTTCCAATCCCTCATCGTTTGTCCACAGTAATGCCAGTTTGTTGGGCGCTTCCTCTGCCCACGCGTCGATAACATCGTAGGCAAAGTTGAAATGCTCTGGTATGATGAATTCCAAATGTTCGTTGTAGTCCTCGTATGAACTAAACGTTGTCTGTCGTAAAAATCTTTCTACCATAAACGTTGTTACAATATTATTATCCTGCTACAGTGAAGGCAAAGAAGCGAACAGGTTTGTCACCTAGTGCTTTCATGCCGTGAGGCTTGGTGGCATCGAAATAGATGCTGTCGCCCTCGTCAAGTCGGATGGTCTTACCAGCCAGATAGAGTTCCATAGAACCTTCCAACACCATGTTGAACTCTTGACCAGCATGTGTGTTCTTATATACAGTGTGGGCTTCGGGCTTCGGTTCAACTGTTACGATGAACACCTCTGCCTTTCGTCCGGCAAAGCCGCTGGCAAGGCTCTGGTACTTGTATGCCTTGGTGCGCTCCACCGACATCCCCTGACCTTTCCTCACAACAGTGTAGAAGTGCATGTGAGGCTCTTCGTCGAACATCAGCACATCTGCCGATACGCCATACTTGTTTGCAATCTTCATAAGGTTGGAGATGGTGATATCGGTCTCTCCACGCTCTATGCTTTCGTATTTCTCAAGGCTGATGCCGCATGTATCGGCCATCTCTTGTGCCTCAATGTCGAGTACGTCACGCAGTCCGCGCAAACGCTGTCCTATCTGTTGTAACTGTTTGTCCATTTCCGATATGGCTGGTTAAGGTGTGTTATTATATATATGGTATAGTGTCAAGCAGTATTCAGCCGCGAAGTTACGATAAATATTTCTGAATAACGGTTAACAACGATACCTAATTTGCTTACCTGTTTAAGGAAATACCCCTACAGCGGAAATAAGGATGCCGCTTCCTTCCTTGGAAAGCAAAGTCCCCCAGAAAGGAAGCGGCTGTCGTTCTTCCCAGTACTAAGCTATTCCTGCCAAGGCATTCTCTGAAATGCTACTCAGCTGGTTCTCTTCAATCACGCGAGCAGCCTTATCGTTGTCGTCTGTGCGGAAAATCAGAATACCCTTGCCGCGCAGCAGGAAGGAGTAGAGGTAGGTGATGCTGATGCCTGCAGCACTGAAAGCCTCAATGGCATCGGCTGCACGACCAGGCTGGTTATCAAGCTCTAGAGCGAACACATCGCTCACGGCTACTGCTATACCGGCTTTCTTCAGCTCCTCGCAAGCGCGCAGTGGCTCGCTACAGATAAGGCGATAGATGCCGTACTCGGCTGTATCGGCTATTGTGGATGCAATAATCTGGATGTTGGATTGCTTCAGTGCCTCCAGCACCTTGATGAGTGTACCTGAACGGTTCTCAATGAAAATGGAAAGTTGATTGATGGTCATAGTTATTGTCGTTATTACGTTATTTCGTAGTCACGTTATTACGTTGTTTGGCTTCCTATTGATAGACCTTTCGCTTGTCAACTACGCGTACAGCCTTGCCCTCGTTTACGGGCAGTGTGCCTCTCGGAACAAGCTTCACGATAGGTGTTAGCAGTATCTCGTCCTTGAGACGGCGACGTATCTCGCGTTCAAGGTTTTGAAGTTGCTTGTAGTCGTCTGTGGGTTGTGCAAGCTCTACCTCCACAGTCATGTTGTCGTTCTGATCGTCTGTTGTGAGGGTGATGAGGTAGTTGCTTCCAAGCTCCTCGAATTGCATTAGAATTTTCTCTATTTGAATAGGGAAGATGTTCACCCCACGAAGCACCATCATATCATCGGAACGTCCGCGCATACGGTCTAGGCGCACATGGTTGCGTCCACAGGGGCATGTACGACCCAGCACACGTGTGAGGTCGCGGGTGCGGTAGCGCAGCAACGGCATTGCCTCACGGCAAAGGGTGGTGAGTACCAACTCACCTATCTCACCGTCGGCTACAGGTTCAAGCGTCTCAGGGTTGACAATCTCCACGATGTAGTAGTCCTCCCAGAAATGCATACCATTCTGTTCGGGACACTCAAATCCTACACCAGGACCACACATCTCGCTCATGCCGAATGAGTTGTATGCCTTCACACCCATCATTTCCTCGATGCGCTTGCGCTGTTCCTCACTATGAGGCTCGGCACCAATGGCAAGCACCTTTAGCTTTGTGTCGCGGCGTGGGTCAACACCTTCCTCGCACATCACCTCATAGAGGCGTGTCACGTAGGAAGGAACAGCATGGATGGCTGTTGTTCCGAAGTCCTTGATGAATTTTATCTGGCGAAGCGAGTTTCCGGCAGCAGCAGGCACAGTAAGCATTCCCAACTTCTCGGCTCCATATTGGAAACCAAGGCCACCGGTAAACATGCCGTAGCCTGATGAGTTCTGAAACACATCGTCAGGGCGTAAGCCCACCATCCACAGGTTACGTGCCACCTGGTTTGCCCATTCGTCAAGGTCCTTTTTGGTGTGTAGGATGACTGTTGGGTTACCTGTGGTGCCGCTGCTGGAGTGCAAACGTACACACTCGCGCAAATCCACGCAAGCAAGTCCGAAAGGATATGTTTCGCGAAGGTCTTGCTTGGTGGTGAAAGGCAGCTTGCGCACATCGTCCAATGTCTTGATGTCGTCTGGTGTGATGCCAGCCTCAGCAAACTTCTTTCGGTAGAATTCGTTGTTCATGCAGTGGCGAACAGTTGCCTGAAGACGCTCCAGTTGGAGTGCCTCAATCTCCGAGCGTTTTAACGTTTCATACTCGGGGTGCAGAAAGTTGCCCTCTTTGTTTTCACTCATAGCATAATTGATTAATTGTTAAGTAGGTGTTCACAATTAGTTTTATCGATAGCTTTATAGTTTACGTTTGTCTATTACATGTGCACTCTTACCTTGGCTGCGCTCAATGGTGTTTGGTGCCTTGAGCTGTACCTTGGCAGCGATGCTCAACACGCTCTTGAGTTTTGAAGCCAGTTTCTTTTCCAGCTGGTCGATAGCTGCGGGGGTGTCGAATACGCCTGTGAAGTACTCCTGACGGATTTCCACCTGAACCTGCAGTGTGTCGAGGTTGTTCACGCGATCCACAACGAGCATGTAGCGTGGTGCGAACTCTGGCATACTGAGAACCACGCTCTCCACCTGCGATGGGAACACGTTGATACCACGAATGATGAGCATATCGTCGCTGCGTCCCTCGATGCGTCCCATACGAACCTCTGTACGTCCGCAGTCGCAGGTGCCAGTCATAAGGGAGCAGAGGTCACGAGTACGATAGCGCAACACAGGCATGCCCTCCTTGGTCAGTGTCGTGAACACAAGCTCACCCTGCTGTCCTGCGGGCAGCGGTTCGAGGGTGACGGGGTTGATAATCTCAGGGTAGAAGTGGTCTTCGCAGATATGGCTTCCGTGCTGCATCTGGCATTCATAGCTGACGCTAGGTCCCATCACCTCAGAGAGGCCATAAATGTTGTAGCCCTTAAGTCCGAGGCGTTCCTCAATCTCCTTGCGCATACTTTCTGTCCAAGGCTCTGCACCAAACGCTCCTACACGCAGCTTGATGTCTTCCTTGCGGATACCTAGCTTGTCCATTGTCTCTGCCAGGTATAGAGCGTATGACGGCGTACATGCAAGACCTGTGATACCTAGATCGCGGATTAGCTTGAGGTGTTTCTCTGTGTTTCCCGTGCCAGCAGGGATAACCGATGCACCGATATGTTCCACACCATAGTGCGCTCCCAGTCCTCCGGTAAAGAGACCATAGCCATAGGCAACGGAGAAGATGTCATCGCGAGTCACTCCGTAGGCTGTCAGACAGCGAGCCATACATTCGCTCCATACACCTATATCCTTGCGTGTGTAGCCCACGATTGTCGGGTTTCCTGTTGTACCGCTGCTGGCGTGAACACGGATAATCTCGCTCTGTGGAGCGGCCTGCAGTCCAAATGGATAGTTGTCACGGAGGTCTTTCTTTGTGGTGAAAGGCAGTTTGGTGATATCCTCTATGGTCTGTATGTCGTCTGGACGGATGTCCATCTCCTGAAGCTTGTTGCGATAGAACGGAACGTTGTGATAAACGTACTCTACTATCTTGTGTAGGCGTTTGCCCTGCAATGCAGCCCGCTCATCGCGACTCATGCATTCTTTATTTGGATTCCAAATCATGATTTTTGTTAGTTCTGATTAGCGTTAACCCGTGATAACGTTATATCGTAATTGCGTTATAACGTTATCACGGCATGTCGTTATTTATAGCACCTGAACATACGTTCAACCTTTTCCCTGTTCATGCTGGGTGTCAGCAAGCTCACAATAAGCACTACTGGGAAACCGCCAAGCATTGCGATGGCACCGCAATTGATTGGGTTGATGGGGTTCCCAAGCAGCATGTTGATAACTGTAAGACCTACGCCCCAGATAAAGCAAGCCCATACAGAAGATGTTGTGACACCGCGCCAGTAGAGGCCAAGCATGAAGGGAGCAAGGAAGGCTCCTGCCAGCGCGCCCCATGATATACCCATGAGCTGGGCAATGAAGGTGGGAGGATTGAGTGCTATCATCAATGATATCACGATGAAGAACACAATCAGCACACGCATCACTACCACTTTGCGACGTTCTGTCTTCTCAGCAACGACATCGTCAATAGAGCCTTCTGTCACCTCGTCGGGCAACGACTTCTTGTCGCGGTAGATGAGGTCAAGGGTCATAGTGCTGGAGCTGGTGAGAACCAGGGATGCCAGTGTGGACATTGAAGCACTCAGTACCAGCAGCACCACAAGCGCAATGAGTACATCTGGCAGGGTGACGAGCATAGCAGGTACTATGGAGTCGAAAGCAATCTTGCCTGTAGCTTCGTTTATAACTGGTTCGTAGAGACGACCGAAGCCACCGAGGAAGTAGCAGCCGCCTGCAACAATAAAGGCGAAGATGGTGCTGATGATGGTTCCGCGCCTGATGGCTGATTCATCAGTGATGCTGTAGAATTTGCCAACCATCTGAGGCAACCCCATCGTGCCAAGTGATGTCAGTACGACGACACCCAGCAACCCCCAAGGGTCGGGACCGAACCATGATGCAAAGCCTCCGTTCACCGATGGGTCGGTGTCGGATGGCATGGCTGCGAGCTTCTCAACAGCACTGGTCAGGCCTCCCTGGGCATTCAGTACCGCAACGATAACTGCCACGATGCCAAAGAGCATAATGATACCCTGAATGAAGTCGTTCATTGCTGTAGCCTTGTAGCCTCCAAGGATGACATAGACGGCTGTGAGAATGGACATTATTACAACGCAGTACTCGTAGGGGATGTTGAAGCCCATCTCAAAGAGCCTTGAAATACCGCTATACACACCTGCGGTGTAGGGTATGAGGAACACAAATGCAATGATGGAAGCTATCACGCGAAGGCCCTGGCTGTCGAAGCGTGTGCCGAAAAAGTCGG
The DNA here is from genome assembly GCA_017620295.1 of Bacteroidaceae bacterium. Classification (GTDB taxonomy): domain Bacteria; phylum Bacteroidota; class Bacteroidia; order Bacteroidales; family Bacteroidaceae; genus Physcousia. The sequence goes on along the minus strand of JAFZQR010000075.1, from coordinate 10,949 downwards.
GCATCGTGCGGCTCTCGATATGTTGTGTCATCAGTTTTGTGCGCTTACCCAATATGAGCCAAGCCAACAGCGAGCCTATGATCGCATTGCCTATGCCTATCCAAGCCGACGAAAGACCGTACTTCCATCCGAACTGACCTGCATAGCCAACAAATACTACCGCTGAGAAATATGATGTTCCGTAGGCAAAGGCTGTCAACCAGGGACCTACAGAGCGGCCTCCAAGAACAAAACCGTCAACGGACTTTGCCTGCTTATGTGAGTATAGGCCTACGCCTACCATCACGACCAGGAATATAATGGTCAGGAAAACTTTAATGAACATAGAGCTTAGTTGAACCTTATTTGCATTTGACACATTACGGCGTGGTTGGCGCCATGAATGAATTGATTGTTCGCAATGTATGCATTCTTATATACATACTGTAGCTGCACACGGCACTTCTTGAAGAACCAATATTGCAAACCGGCTATGGCCTTGTGCTGGTCATAGCCAAGGGTGGTGTTATAGTTGAAGTAGTCGTATGAACCCACCAGCTCTACCTCAGGTGTGCCAAGAGGTACAGAACCTGTCAGGTAACCGCCTCGGCTAGTCACGTCGCCGTCATAGCCTTCGAGGTACTCGCCGTGGACATTAAACGCCTTACTCTTATAGTCAAAACCAGCAGTCCATCGATTGCGCTTGTAGTCTTCTCCGTTCTTGATGGTTGGATTATAGACGGATCTCTTGCCATCAGTGAGGATGTTGTGACCGCGACCCAGCTGCCCTGTGGCAACAAGGTTCAAGCCTGTCGTAGGACGATATTCGAGACGACCAATGAAGTCTTTCTCAGCATTGCCGTCTTTCTTGTTGATGCCCTGTCCGTTCATCACTTGCAACTCATAGCGTAGCTTGCCGTTGTTGGTCTGGCCATATAGCGACAGACCTAGGTCACGACCATACTGTATGCCAAGTAGCGGGTCACTGCCGCAACCTGTGAGATAGGTGACGCCCTCGCTGTAAACATCGATGGCTTCCATAGCGGTGGGGGAAAGGGGATTTTCGAGTGAGAGACCATTCTTGAACTGACCCAACCTTATGGTTAGGGCTTTGTTCCGCGTGATGCGATAGTCTGTATAAAACTCCTGTACGACACTCGAGAAGTCGTGCATAAAGAGGAACGACCAACGGTCGGTAATTGGGGCATTTGCCCAGAAAAGGACGCGTTTGATTTCAAAGGTGTTCGCGTCGGCACCATCTTTGTGGGTGTAGTTGAAGCCTCCCTGTGCGTAACCATGCAGTTGGATGCGTTGTGAAATGTCCTGCATCCAATCGGTTTCACTTGCGGGAGCCTGTTGTCCCATTGCTGCTGTGCTGCTGAAGATAGCCAGTGCCACCGCCAGCGTTGCTTTCGCAAAAATACTTCTTTTTGTCATTGTGAAAAAGGATTGAGTTAATAATAGGCCCCATAGGCCCTATGAGCCCTATGAGCCTTATAGGCCCTATGGGTTATTCTTTTCAAATAGCTGCATGCGTTCCTCTAGCTGGTCGTACTGGTGATTCTCGATGAAAGAGGTGCACACGCGCAGGCCTTCCTGATGGGAGCCGGTGGTGATGAGGCAGATGGCTGATACTCCATAGTACATCAGCTCGTGAGCCAGCTCACCGCTGGTCATGTTCTTGTAGCCGATAGTGAAGTAGAAGCCGTCAGCTACAGGACGGTCCAGGTCGCGGTCATAGACGATGTGGAAGCCGTGGCGCAGGAAGATTTCCTTCAGCTTGTGCGCCCGCTCACCATAGACCTTTATCTCGTCGCGGAATTTGTATTCGCCATCGCAAGCTGCACGGAACATGGCTGCTAAAGCATACTGTGCCGAATGACTGGTGCCGCTACTGAGGGCATAGAGCATACGGGTGCTGAACACCAATCCGAAAGGCAGACCCTCGTAACGAGCTGAAAGGTCTTCGAAATGGCGGTGGAACAGCTTGTCGCTGATACATACCACGCCTATTCGCTCACCAGCATAGCTGAATGCCTTGGAGCCGCTGATGAGCAGCATGTAGTTGTCGGTATAGCGTGCTACAGTGGGTTGATAGGGCGGCTCAAAGGGAGTGCTGAGGTCTGTGCGGAAGTCCATTGCGAAGTATGCGAGGTCTTCCATTATCACTGTGTCATATTGTGTGGCCAGCTCACCTATAGTGCGCAACTCGTCTTCTGTCATGCATATCCATGCAGGGTTGTTCGGGTTGGAATAGACTATAGCACAGATATTGCCCTTTGAGAGATAGCTTCCCAGCTTGGAGCGCAGCTTGTCGCCGCGATAGTCATAGACATCGAAGGTCTCGTATTTCACGCCCTGCACCTGAAGCTGCATCTTCTGAACTGGGAAGCCCGGGTCGATGAACAGCACTGTGTCCTTTGTCTTGCATGCCTGTGAACAGGTCAGGAACGAGGCAAAGGTGCCTTGCATAGAACCACTTACAGGCACACAGCCTTCTGCTGCAATATCCACTCCGATGAATGCCTTCACGAAGCGTGATGCCTGATGCTTTAGTTCTGGATAGCCTTGAATGTCGGGATAGGAATGTGCTATGCCGTCCTGCAGAGCCTTGATCTGAGCTTCCACGCCTACTTGAGCCGCTGGCAATCCAGGTATGCCCATCTCCATCTTGATGAACTCCACGCCGCTCTGCTTTTCAGCCATAGCTGCCACTTGTTTCACCTCGCGGATGGTTGCCTTTGCGAAGTCCTGAATGCCCATATCGGCTATGAGCTTATCGACTATCTCACAGGCTATAGGTGTTGTTTTTTCTTTCATTCGTTAACTATTATGCGAAAAACGCTGCAAATTTAATGCTTTTATGCGAGCAGAACTAACAAATTGCAACAAACTTGCTCTCCCTGACCTGATAATGTGATATATGATTACTGCGCTTGTCGGCCAATGGCAAGAGCTTTGACGTTGGCATCCACTATGGCATCGCCTTTTCGTGCAAATACTCGGCGTATGGCTTCCTCTAGTTTGGAGTATTCTATACCGAGTGCTTTCTGTGCTGCACCAAGCAGAATAACATTGGCTGAACGGGGTACCAGATTATCCTTTGCCAACTGCTCAATATCGATGGATATTACATGAGGTAGCTTTGCTAATGCGTTCTTAATATCCTCTATCTCAGGGTAATTTGGTATGTTTACATAAGGAACGCTTGAAGTGATGACCCAACCCTCTTTATTAAGATATGGTAGGTAGCGCAAAGCCTCCATAGGCTCCATTGAGATTATCACATCGGCACCGCCCTTTGGTATGAGGTCGCTGGCTATAGGGCCGGAGCTGATGCGCAGGTTCGACTGCACGTCGCCTCCGCGCTGACTCATTCCGTGTACCTCTGCCTGCTTGATATAGAGATTCTCGTTCATGGCTGCTTCGCCAATGATTGTAGCGATGGAGAGGATTCCTTGGCCTCCCACGCCACAAAGAATGATATCTGTCTTCATTTCTTTCGTTATTACGTTATGACGATATGTCTTTATTACGAATTGGCGGCAGTCTTCTTCTCTTTCGCGTGTCTCTTGAAAGTCTGGATGCACTCGCGACGCGGGATAATGACGCTTACGCCGTGGTAGTTGATTTCCTTGCGTATGATGTCTGTGATTTCAGGCATGTTCTTGGGTAGAGGCACTACCACATGCAGGTGTTCGTCAGCTACACCGAGGCCGCGACAGATGGCTTCAAACTTGTTGGTTCCTGCAGAGTCCTGACCACCAGTCATTGCGGTGGTGAGGTTGTCGGAGATTATAACGGTGATGTCGGCGTTTTCATTCACGGCATCTAGCAGACCTGTCATGCCGGAGTGGGTGAATGTGCTGTCACCTATAATGGCTACAGCAGGCCACTGACCAGCATCTGAGGCACCCTTGGCCATTGTGATGCTTGCTCCCATATCTACGCATGAGTGAATAGCCTTGTATGGGGGCAGGAAACCAAGTGTATAGCAGCCTATATCACCAAACACACGTGGGTTCTCATACTCTTTCAGCACCTCGTTCAATGCTGTATATACATCGCGGTGGCCGCAACCCTGACAGAGTTGAGGCGGACGGGCAGCAACGAGGCTGGGTATTTCTGCGCGGTGTGCAGGAATACCGAGTGCTTCGCCAACACAGTCGGGAGTCAGTTCGCCTGTGCGGGGCAGTTCGCCAGTGAGGCGTCCCAGGATGTTCTGACTTTCAAACACGCCACGTACCTGCTCCTCGATGAAAGGCTGGCCTTCCTCCACAACCATTACCTTCTCGCACTCGTCCAGCAGTTCGCGAACCAGACGCTTCGGCAATGGGTATTGTGATATCTTCAATATAGGAAGCTCCACACCAGCTTCCTTAACGTAGTTGTAGGCAATACCGCTGGCAATCACACCCAAAGGATGTTTTCCCATTGGGCTCATAGGGTTCATAGGTCTTATAGGCCTAATGAACTTGTTAAAGGATGAAGTTGCTGCATCCTCTTCCAATTCAGCCTGCTGTGCTGTCACCTTGTCGTTGCGGCGACGTGCGTTGGCTGGCAGCAATACCCAGTTGGCGGCTGCTGCATTGTAGTTCATCTCGTTCTCTGGACGTGCCTCGTCCTTAGCTACAACCACTGCGCGTGAGTGGGCCATACGTGTCGTGACACGCATCAGAACAGGCAGGCATTGCTGCTCGGAGTAGTCGAAGGCAACTTCCATCATATCGTAGGCCTCCTGCTGAGAGGATGGCTCAAACGTAGGTATCAGAGCGAACTTGCCGTAGAAGCGTGAGTCCTGTTCGTCCTGGCTGGAGTGCATCGAAGGGTCATCGGCCACCAGCACCACCACGCCGCCATTCACACCGGTCATACCGCTGTTCACGAATGGGTCGGCACATACGTTGAGTCCTACGTGCTTCATGCACACCAGAGCCCTCTTGCCCATGAACGACATACCCAAAGCAGCCTCCATAGCTGTCTTCTCGTTGGTACACCATCTAGAATGGATGCCACGCTCTTTGGCCAGGTCATTGCTCTGGATGAATTCGGTAATCTCAGTGGAGGGCGTACCTGGATAGGCATACACGCCTGACAAACCTGCATGTATGGCTCCTAAGGCTATTGCCTCATCGCCCAAAAGTAGTTTTTTCATCAGTTGTATTGTTGTGTTTATATTTTGTTCATCGTAATAATTGCGCAAAGGTACTACAAAAAGAGGATGCCGCCACACAAAATACCATGATTTTGTGTGGCGGCACCACTATTAGGTCTCTAACCAGTTCTACTTGTTAACCACAGTCTTGCGGTTATTGATGATGTAGATGCCTGTACGGGTAGGAGCGGTGACGCGGCGGCCTGTGATGTCGTAGATCTCAACAGAGGCTGGAGCCTGACCGTTGGCAGCGTCTATGCTGCGAATAGCGGTGGCGTTGGCCATGTTGAAGATGAAGGCTGAGGCGTGTTCTGCTGTCTCCACGCTCTGACCATCGGTTGCGAGGACGCTGATGTTGTCCTGCTCCCTGTAGTCGCCCTGACGCAGTGTGGCGTTGGTGAGGCTAAGGCTTACGTTTCCGTTGACTACAACTGGCTTGCCGGCTGCAACACGTGTTGCAGGTACGAGCAGCAGTTGTGCATCCTCGTAGCTGGCTGACTGCAGGTTGGTGATGTCGGCATCGGTCACGTCGAATGGCAGGTTGAGGGCTGCATAGCCGTTGATGGTCTTAGCGAATGACAGGCTGGCAGCTGTGGTCTCAACGGGGATGTACATTGGCTGGTCACCATTGATGACGATGCTCTGGGCAGTGCTGTCATTGTTGATAACGTTTGCTGCAGAGGTGATATTGTCGGGAGCGTCAGCAGTTGTTACGACAGCTAAAGCATTCTCTGGCAGGAAGTCTGCGGGGTTGATCATGCTGTTGAAGCGCCATGTCTTGGAGTAGTCGCTGCTGCCGAAGTAAACAGTTGCGCTGTAGTTCTTGCTCTTTGCAACGTTGTAGTAGGGGCAAGGCACATCGTTCATGTTGGCCTCGGCTGCTACTACGCGGAACCTCTCAGGACCCAGCTCGACCAGCTTGGTGGGGAGGGTAGTGCTGGTCTTGTTGGTTGCCCAAAGGAGATTGCCGTCCAGGTCGTAGAACTTGTAGCCAACCATGCCAGTACCCTTGAAGGTGATGGTGGTGCCGCTTATGGTGAAGAAGCAGTTGCTGACCATGTAGGTCGGGTCGGAAGTGAAGGTCTCGTAGTCGCCCATAGTGCCTTCCGAACCAACAGTGAAGCTGCAGTTCACGCGGTAGCCGCTGGAAGCTGGTTGACCCTCGAACTTGTTGTCTTTAATAGCACTCTTCTTTACGATACGGTCATCGATGAACATGATGTTACCCAGCTTCTTTGGGTATTTCTGCATCTTCTTCTTGGCATTGTTGATGACCTGCTGAGTGGTGGTTACGTAATAGGTTGAGTAGTCGCCTACCTCATAGTTGGTCACTGGCACAAACATACCGTATGCCTCGAAGAACTCGCTGAGGTCGGCCTGTGCTACATCGCATATAGTCGTGGCCAGACGCAGGTAGTCAAGTCCACCATTGGTCTTGTAGCCTCCTAGAGTTCCATCCCATGTACCCTTGTTGATAGGTGTCTTACGCAATGCGCGGAACAGGTTGGGGTAGAACTGTGGGTCGTGACCTTGAACGTGGAAATAGAGGTAGAGCTGGAAGAACATACGTGTGCTGACCCAGATGTCGCGTCCGTTCCAAGGGGTGTTGTCCAACAGACCTGCCATGCACTCGGTGAACGATGCGCCACGAGTGGTGGAGATACCTTGTTCGAACATGTTGATGTTGGAGAACGCGTTGTTGCTGCTCTCTGTTGTACCTACTACATTGATGCTTGCCTGGTGGTTGTGGCCCATCTCATGGCTCGGACCCCACAGCGCACCGCCGTTGTTCTTCTCGCCCTGGGTGGTGAAGTTCTTGTAGTTCATGATGGCATCCAGGGTGTAGGTCTGGTAGTAGGTACCGTAGGTGGTGGCGTACATATAGCTGTCGCCTCCGAAGATGGAGAACACGTTCCAGATGTTGCGGAAGCGTCCTTCAAAGTCCTCCACGCCCATGTAGTTCTCCTCGTTCTCGGGGATCATGTCCCACACGCGCATCAGGCCTTCCATCTCGTCTGGTTCGGTGCTCTTCACCTTCTCTGCATCCACCTGGAACACGAGGTGCTTGGTCTTGAGGTTGAGCATCGGGGCCTTGAGCAGCTGTTGACACAGCAGCTTCCAGTCGTCATTGGTCATGCCGCGTGTGGCATCCCAGTAGCCGTTGAGCTGTCCGCCTTCGATGTGTATCTTGATGTCGGGGTAGTCTGCCAGATAGAGCTTTGTGTCGTTGAGCTGGTAGAAGATGTACAGCATCTTCTGCTGGCTGAATGTGAACACATTGAGACCAGCTTTGAGGTCGGTGGTGGCACCTGTGCGGCTGTTGCCTCCGGTGAGGGCGGCATCTACAGCCTCCAGTTGCAGTGTGCATTTGGCTTTGGGAGATTCGCCTACATATATATATACTATCTCGCCTGCATTGGCCACAATACCTGTAGGACCAGACAACTTACCAAAGTAATTGCTCATGGTGAAGTTGCTGCCATTGCTCATGTCTATGTAGTGGCTGTAGATCTTGTAGTCGGCTATGCGGAAGAAACGCTCGAAGTCGGCTGTATAGCCTGTGGTCTCGTTTGTGAACTGCTGCCATGTGTTGTCCTTGATCTTCAGCACCATAGCCTTCATGTCTTTGTTCAGCGCAGCGAAGTCTTCGTTGGCAGCCAGAGCCTCGTTGCTGAGGGCTGCTATCTCAGGCTTGAGTTCAGTGCAGGCTTTGTCAGCAAAGAGGTTGCTGATGTGTGCCTGATAGGTGGACAGGTTGCTGACTAAATCCTGATAATCGAGGTAGGGCTGTCGTGCTGCAGCTATCTCCTCGTCGGTCAGCTCGACCTCTTCCAGTGCCCATATTGATGCATCGGCATTGATGTACCAGTTCACAACCTGATTGCTTTGTGAGGATGCGGTGTGCAGACCTTGGCTGCTTGCAGAGCTTGTGTTACCGATAGTCCATTTGTACTCCCATTTATCTTCGACTGGTTTGATGTAGAACACACTTTGTGTCGAGCCTGTGGTGTATGGACGGCTTGTGGTGGTTTGGGTCTCAATGTATTTCTCGGTCACCACGTTCTTGAGCGTATAGCCTGTGCCTGAAGTGGTAATCTGCCAGCACTGTGACAGATTGTCGCTGGCGAGAGGAATGGACTTCACTATGCCATTGTCATCTGTAGCATAGAGGGTGTAGGCTGTGCTGATCAGGCGGTAGTAGCTGCCGCTCTTGATTTCATTGGCGTAGCCTTTCTGAGAGTTGAAATGCTGCTTGATTTCATCGACTGTCACGTCCTCTGCCAGCTCTATCAGCCAGTCGGAGCCTGAGTCACCGCTATAGCTCCACTTGTTCAGAGTTGACCCGTTGTTGCCCAGGTTGAGGCAGGTCAGTCCGCTGAAATCTTCAGCTGAAGAGATGTTGACATACGATTGTGTACCTGTGTTGTTGGGGCTGAACTGCACGAACAGCACGCTGGCTGATGAGCCAGGAGTGGCGAAAGCTGCCTGCAGGTACTCGCCAGTATTGGCGTTGCGCAGGGAGTAGCCCGAGCCGCTCCGCTCCCATATCCATATCTGGCTGTAGCCCGTTTTAACCTTGGAGGCACCTATAGCTGCGCCTGCCGTGCGGGAGGTGAGGTAGGCTGTGCTGGTGCGCTTGTTCTTGATTCGTATCAGACCACCCTTGGCATTGATAGAGTCGAAGAACTCAAGCATTGTTGTTCCTGCGTCTCCTGCCATAGCACTGGTGCTGGATGCACTCACAGGTGTAATGCTGCCACAAAGCATTGCTATGAGCAGCATGCATACGGAGTAGAATTGTTTCATTGGTTGTATAGTTAGTTATTGGTTTATTTTCGACACTTGTACAGTTCGCATCCGCAAATGTACAATTATTATCTCATCCGCATACTCATTTTACCAAACTTTAATGCTATAAACATGCTTCAACCCCTCTTTTCGCGTGTATTATGAACACTAATTCAATCTTTAGCAGTACCTTTGCCACCGCAAATCCAACATATACACATGAAACAACAATTCAAGCCGGCTACCCTGTGTGTACAGGCAGGGTGGGAACCAAAGAACGGCGACCCGCGCGTGTTGCCTATCATCCAAAGCACCACTTTCAAATATGACGACACCGAGGAGATGGCAGACCTCTTCGATCTGAAGAAGGAGGGCTACTTCTACACTCGCCTCCAGAATCCTACCAACGACGCTGTGGCGCGCAAGATTGCTGCCCTCGAAGGTGGAGTAGGGGCTATGCTCACCTCTAGCGGACAGGCAGCCAACTTCTACGCTGTGTTCAACATCTGCGAGGCGGGCGACCATATCGTAGCCTCCACAGAGATCTATGGTGGCACCTACAACCTCTTTGGTGTTACACTGAAGAAGCTCGGCATCGAATGCACTTTCATCAACCAGGAGGACAGCGAGGAGCAGATCTCCAAGGCTTTCCGTCCCAACACCAAGGCTCTCTTCGGTGAGACCATCTCTAACCCTGGCTGCAAGATACTCGACATTGAGAAGTTCGCCCGCATAGCCCATTCCCACGGTGTGCCGCTCATCGTGGACAATACCTTCCCTACACCCATCAACTGCCGTCCTTTCGAATGGGGTGCCGACATCGTCACTCACTCCACCACCAAGTACATGGACGGACATGCCACACAGGTGGGCGGTTGCGTCGTGGATAGCGGAAACTTCGATTGGGAAAAGAGCGCGGAAAAATTCCCCGGTCTAACCACCCCCGACGAGTCCTATCATGGCCTCACCTACACCAAGGCCTTTGGTAAAATGGCCTATATGACCAAGCTGGTGGCTCAGCTCATGCGCGACCTCGGTTCCATACCGTCGCCCCATAACGCGTTTCTGCTTAATCTCGGACTCGAGACTCTCCACCTGCGTATGCCTCGCCACTGCGAGAATGCCCTGCGCGTGGCTGAGTTCCTGAGCAAGGACGAGCGCGTGGCGTGGATTCAGTACAGCGACCTGCCCTCCGACAGCGACCATGCGCTTGCTGAGAAGTACCTGCCCAATGGCTCTTGTGGTGTGATGGCCTTCGGACTCAAGGGTGACCGCCAGACAGCCATCAAGTTCATGGACTCCCTCAAGCTCATCAACATCGTGACTCACGTGGCTGATGCCCGCACCTGTGTACTCCATCCCGCCAGCCACACCCATCGCCAGCTCTCCGACGAGCAGCTGCGCCAGGCTGGCATTGCTCCCGACCTCATCCGTCTCTCCGTTGGAATCGAGGATGCCGACGACATCCTTGCCGACATCCGTCAGGCCCTCGATAAGATTGCCGAGTAAAGATTTCCTCTGCATATATCGTCTCAAACCTCAGCAGCAATTGTCACTTGTCTGCTGAGGTTTTTTGCATTGCTTTATGTCACACAGATATCACAGATACCACAGATATTTTTTCTTGAACACGAATAACACAAATCCAACGAATAGTTTTCTCTTTTTATTTTGTCTCTAAACGAATTCGTTCAATTCGAGCAATTCGTGTTCTTTCTCTTAAACATATAATGCCCATGTAATTTTTCATTAATTCGTCACTCGTCATTCGTCATTCAAATCTCTGTCCATTCGTTCAATTCGAGCAATTCGTGTTATTCGTGTTCTTTCTCTTAAACATATAATTCCCATATAATCCCCCATGTAATTATTCATGAATACGTCACTCGTCATTCGTCACTCGTCATTCGTCATTTGTCACTCGTCATTCGTCACTCGTCATTCGTCATCCGTCATTCGTCACTCGTCATTCATCATTAGTCACTCGTCATTCATCATTCGTCATTCGTCATTCGTCACTCGTCAT
>JAFZQR010000011.1 GCA_017620295.1 Bacteroidaceae bacterium | reverse complement strand
GTCAGGCCAGATGTTTGCCGCCAGCTTCTTTCAGATTCCGACTCGCGACGGACACCCTTGCTCTTGGCTATGTGATTCCCGCTATTAGGGCTCACTCGGGACTTGCACCCGTTAGACAATGCTCATGCCGAGCATACATAAGAGGCTGTGTCATGCATTTTGACACAGCCTCCTTGGATTTAGGTGTTAGGCGAAGGTCAAGTGGTCGCCTTCTGCACTAACGGTGATGGCCTTGTCGCGGTTCACCGTGCCTGAGAGGATGGCCTTGGAGAGATCGTTGAGCAGTAGCCTCTGTATGGCTCGTTTCACAGGACGTGCGCCAAACTCTGGGTCGTAGCCCTCGCGGGTCAGCAGTGTGAGTGCGTTGTCGGTTAGTGATAGTTCTATGCCATTCTGTGACAGCATCTTCTTCACAGCCTCCACCTGTAGCTCTACAACCTTGCGTATCTCCGCCTCTGTCAGAGGCTCGAACATGATAGTCTCGTCTATACGGTTCAGGAACTCTGGACGTATGGTGCGTTTGAGCTGCTCCATTACGGTGCGCTTGGTTTCATCCACGACAGCCTCACGTGCGGCGGTACTACTGTTGGCACTCAGCTTGGCAAACTGCTCGCGTATGTAGTCGCTACCAAGGTTGGAGGTGAGAATGATGATGGTGTTCTTGAAGTTCACCGTGCGTCCTTTGTTGTCGGTCAGACGGCCATCGTCAAGCACTTGCAGAAGCGTGTTGAACACATCGGGGTGAGCCTTTTCAATCTCGTCGAACAGCACCACACTGTATGGCTTACGTCTTACGGCTTCGGTCAGCTGTCCGCCCTCGTCATAACCTACGTATCCCGGAGGTGCACCAATCAGACGGCTCACGCTGTGCTTCTCCTGGTACTCGCTCATGTCTATGCGGGTCATCATGCTCTCGTCGTCAAAGAGGAACTCTGCCAGTGCCTTGGCCAGCTCTGTCTTACCTACACCTGTGGTGCCAAGGAAGATAAACGAGCCTATTGGTCGCTTGGGGTCTTGAAGACCAGCTCGTGAGCGGCGTACAGCATCGCTGACGGCGCGGATGGCCTCGTCCTGACCAATCACCCTGCGGTGTAGCTCCTCTTCGAGGTGCAGCAGTTTCTCGCGCTCAGATTGTAGCATCTTCGACACAGGAATGCCTGTCCAGCGGCTCACCACGTCGGCTATGTCTTCAGCTGTCACTTCCTCTTTGACCATAGCCTCTGAGCCTTGAGCAGAGCGTAGCTGTTCTTGTATGCGTTGTATCTCAGCTTCAAGAGCTTGCAGTCGTCCGTAGCGTATTTCGGCTACACGCCCGTAGTCACCTTCGCGTTCAGCGCGGTCGGCCTCGAACTTCAGTTGCTCTATCTGCTGCTTGTTCTGCTGTATCTTGGAAATGAGTTCCTTCTCGCCTTGCCATTTTGCTTTCATCTGCTGCTCCTGTTCGCGCAGCTCTGCAATGTCCTTGGAGAGCTGTGCTAGCTTTGGCTCGTCATTTTCACGCTTGATGGCTTCGCGCTCGATTTCCAACTGCTTGAGTCGGCGGGTGATCTCATCCAGTTCCTCTGGGACGCTGTCACGCTCCATACGTAGCTTGGCTGCAGCTTCGTCCATCAGGTCTATGGCCTTGTCGGGGAGGAAGCGGTCTGTGATGTAGCGGTGCGACAGCTCTACGGCTGCTATGATTGCATCGTCCTGAATACGTACTTTATGGTGGTTCTCATAGCGTTCCTTCAGACCTCGCAATATGCTTATGCTGGCCAGCGTGTCAGGCTCATCTACCATCACGGATTGGAACCTGCGTTCAAGAGCCTTGTCCTTCTCGAAGTACTTTTGGTACTCGTCAAGTGTAGTGGCACCAATAGCTCGTAGCTCGCCTCGTGCTAGTGCTGGCTTCAGAATGTTGGCAGCATCCATTGCTCCCTCGCTCTTGCCTGCTCCTACAAGGGTGTGTATCTCATCAATGAACAGTATGATGCGCCCCTCGCTCTTGGTGACTTCATTGATTACGGACTTCAGTCGTTCCTCGAACTCACCTTTGTATTTTGCTCCTGCAATCAGTGCACCCATGTCAAGGGAGAACAACTGTTTCTCGCGCAGGTTCTCAGGCACGTCACCGCGCAGTATGCGGTGTGCCAAGCCCTCTACGATAGCAGTCTTACCTGTACCAGGCTCACCTATCAGGATAGGGTTGTTCTTGGTGCGTCGGCTCAGGATCTGCAGTACACGGCGTATCTCTTCATCGCGTCCTATCACAGGGTCGAGCTTGCCGGCCCGTGCCTCCTCAATGAGGTTGCGGGCGTATTTGGAAAGACTCTGATAAGTATCCTCTGACGACTGCGATTGAGCCTTCTGCCCGCCACGCAGCTCTGCGATAGCTTGCTTCAGCTCGTTTTCACTGATGCCGGCGTCTTTCAGTATCTTGCTTGCGGTACACTTCACGCCCAGCATGGCCTGAAGCATGAGTTCAATCGTTACAAACTCATCGCCCTGCTTGGATGCCAGCTCCTCAGCCCGTGTCAGAACTTCATTGCTCTCCCTCGAAAGGTAGGTTTGTCCGCCCTCCACTCGTGGCAGACTCTGTAGCTGTGCGTTCACGGCGGCTTGTACAGCCTGTTCGCTTACACCTAGCTTACGCAGCAGGAATGATGTCACCTGTCCGCCCTCTTTCAGGATGGCTGCCAACAGATGCTCTGGCTCTATGGCTTGATGACGGCGAGCCTCAGCCATTCGCACGGCCTCCTGCACGACCTCTTGTGCTTTGATTGTAAACTTGTCAAATGTCATAGCTGTAATGGTTTAATTGTTTGCCTCTACTGTTGCAAACTACGTGCTATGACGAAAAAAAAGCCAAAACGTCACAAGACGTGACGTTCTGGCATTACATTGGCTCGGCTTTCTGCCATTATATTATAGAGGATAGTCCTCAAATGCGTAGAGCACAGTGGAGAGATAGCGCTCGCCTGTGTCCGGCAGCAAAACAACTATCGTTTTGCCAGCATTCTCAGGACGCTTGGCTATCTCAGCGGCAGCATAGGCTGCAGCACCGCTGGATATGCCAACCAGCAGACCCTCCTGTCCGGCCAGCTCGCGGCCTGTGCGGATTGCATCGTCGTTCTCTACGTCAAACACTTCATCTATGATGGCTGCGTCGTAGGTCTTAGGTACGAAGCCTGCACCTATGCCCTGTATCTTGTGGGGACCGCTCTGTCCGCCGTTCAGCACTGGTGATGACTTTGGCTCCACGGCAATGACCTTTATTGCAGGATTCTGTTCCTTCAGGTATTTTCCAACGCCTGAGACAGTTCCGCCCGTTCCTACACCGGCTACGAAGATGTCAACTTTTCCATCTGTCTGCTTCCATATCTCCGGTCCCGTGGTGGCGTAGTGCTTGGCAGGATTGGCGCTGTTCTCAAATTGCTGGAGAATGACGCTGCCCGCTATGCTGTCGCGCAGTTCTTCTGCGGCACGAATGGCACCTGGCATACCGTCTTTGCCAGGGGTTAGTCGAACTTCGGCTCCGTATGCCTTCACAAGGTTCCGGCGTTCAACGCTCATGGTCTCGGGCATAGTAAGTATGAGGTGGTAGCCTTTGACTGCCGATACAAGTGCCAGGCCAACGCCTGTGTTGCCGCTGGTGGGTTCGATGATGGTTGCTCCGGGTTTCAGAATACCTTTTTGTTCGGCATCCTCAATCATGGCCAGGGCAATGCGGTCCTTGACGCTGCCTCCAGGGTTGAAATACTCTACTTTGGCTATCACGGACGTAGCGAGTCCTTTTGCCTTGGAATACTTGTTTAGCTCCAAAAGTGGTGTGTTGCCGACTAGCTCGGTCAGCTGTTTTGCAATTTGTGACATGATATTATTTGATTATTTGATGATTTACTATTTTAATGATTTGTCTTGGCTGCAAAAGTACGAACAAACCTTCACTTTTCACTTTTCACTGTGATTATATTTTATCGAGTGCTTGTGAGAGGTCTTCGATGATATCGTCTATATGTTCTGTACCGATGCTGAGTCTAATGGTGCTGGGGGTGATGTGTTGTGCTGCCAGCTCCTCTGGTGAGAGCTGTGAGTGGGTGGTGGTATAGGGGTGTATCACCAGGCTCTTCACATCTGCTACGTTGGCAAGCAGTGAGAATATCTGCAGTGAGTCTATGAACTTCCAGGCTTCTTCCTGTCCTCCCTTGATTTCGAAGGTGAAGATGCTTCCACCACCGTTGGAAAAGTACTTCTTGTATAAGTCATGGTCGTGATGGCTTGCCAGCGAGGGGTGATTCACCTTGGCCACTTTGGGATGGCTGGCTAGGAACTGCACTACCTTCAGCGCGTTCTCTACATGTCGTTCCACACGCAGGCTCAGCGTCTCCACACCCTGCAAGAGGATGAAGGCATTGAAGGGCGAAATGGCAGCACCCGTATCTCGCAGGATGACCGCACGGATTCTTGTCACGAAGGCTGCCGCTCCAGCCACGTCGGCAAAAACCGCTCCGTGGTACGATGGATCGGGCTTGGCCAGGGTAGGGTAGCGGTCGGCATTGGCTTTCCAGTCGAACTTGCCTCCGTCCACGATTACACCGCCGAGCGACGTTCCGTGACCGCCAAGGAACTTTGTGGCAGAGTGTACGACTATGTCTGCACCGTGTTCCAATGGGCGGATGAGATAAGGTGTGCCAAACGTGTTGTCAATGATTAACGGAATGTTGTGGCGATGTGCCACGGCAGCCACACCTTCAATGTCAAGCACATCGCTGTTGGGATTGCCGAAGGTCTCTGCGAACACCACCTTGGTGTTAGGCTTTATTGCAGCCTCAAGAGCTTCAAGGTCATTGACATTGACTATGGTGTTGGTGATGCCCTGGGTGCTTAGCGTGTGGGTTATCAGGTTGTAGGAGCCTCCGTAGAGGTTGTCAGCTGCCACTATATGGTCGCCAGCTTGAACGATGTTCTGCAGAGCGTAGGTGATGGCGGCTGCGCCGGAGGCTACAGCAAGTCCTGCCACACCACCTTCCAGTGCTGCGACGCGGTCTTCGAACACTCCCTGCGTTGAATTGGTCAGACGTCCGTAGATGTTACCTGCATCGCGCAGACCGAAACGGTCAGCGGCGTGCTGGGAGTTGCGGAACACATAGCTTGTGGTCTGGTAGATGGGCACAGCGCGTGCATCGGTTGCGGGGTCAGCCTGTTCCTGGCCTACATGGAGCTGCAATGTCTCAAAACGATAGTTGTTCTTACTCATAGTTGTATGTGATTATAGTTTACATTGTGCTTTGATTTCTGCTGCAAAGGTCGATACTTTGGATATTCTGACCAAATTATGCTTCAAATTCAGAATAATGCTCTAAATTTGCACCTTGAAAAGATAATATCACCAAGAAGCCTTTACATTGACCCTCCAAACAGATAAACATTCTAACAATATGGCTGAGACACTGGATGCAACTGACTTGCAGATCCTCAAGACACTGCAGAAAAATGCAAAACTGACCACAAAAGAGTTGGCAGAAATCGTGAATTTGACCCCAACGCCTGTGTTTGAACGGCAGCGAAGGTTGGAAAGGAATGGGTATATAAAGAAGTATGTAGCCATTCTTGATCCCGACAAGCTAAACAAGGGACTGCTTGTGTTCTGCAAGGTGAAACTCAAACAGATTAATCATGAGATTGCAGATGCCTTTACCCGCCGCATCCAACGCATACCTGAGGTGACAGAATGCTACAATACATCTGGCTCATACGACTATCTGCTAAAAGTTCGTGTGGCCGACATGAAGCAATACCAGGAATTTGTGTTGACAAAATTGGGCGATATAGACTCGGTCGCCTCAATTGAGAGTACCTTTGTTATGAGCGAGGTGAAGCAGAACTATGGGATAAATATATAAGTAGGTGTTCACAATTAGTTTCATGTCTTTGTTTGCTCTAGAACCCGCTCTGCTCCTTCGGAAAAAAGAAAAATCTGCATCCAAATAGCTGGACAAATACATAAAACTAATTGTGAACGCTTACTTAATCACACCTCGCATATTAATTTGATTCATGGCTGGCAGCTGCCATCATCAATAGCTCAGAATAATTCGTATAATTAGTGGAATTCGTAGTTCAAAAAAACATACGAAAGTTGAGCTAATTTGAGTTGATGTCAATCTGCAGCTTGCGCTTGAAAAACCTTGCTTTGGCACTTAGCTCATCGAAATGCTGTTCCATATTATATACGATGATACGTTGCGCTATATAAGCAGGGTCGGCATGTCCGTTGGGGTTGTCTTCCAGTGTAGTCAGCAGCTGTCTGGCAGCTGTCAGCTGTGGCTCATATAATCCTACGCTGTCTTGCGCTTCGAGCAGTTCAATGCTGTCGAGGGTGAGTATGGCGGCACGTCGGGCTGATATGGCAGTGGGGCAGTCCTTACGTAGTGTAAGGATGCTGGAGCGGGCGCGACTAAACTGCTTTGCGGCGAGTGCGGTACGAGCTTCAGACAACAATGCATTGGCTTGTTCCTCGGCATCGGACTGTCCAGAACTGCATGAGGCAAGCATGGCGATCAGTATTAACAGCCCCATGCTAGTTAGCCCTGATAAAGAGGATATATGATGAGTGATTGACTGCGTAGAAGTGATAATCATGACACAAAGATAGGTCAAAATGAAAATGGGTTGGCAATATTGACCTTCTCCTTGAACTTTTTTTATTACTTTTGCGCCCGTTTTAGCAATGATTAAGAGATTTGGGAATAATTGACATGCGCAATCTCAACCGTAAAGACCTCATAACCCTGCTCAATCAGCAGCCTATGTTCAAAACCATATCTGCTGTAGCCGATGACCTGCACATGGAGTGCTATGTCGTTGGTGGATACGTGCGTGACCTGTTTCTTGAGCGTCCGTCCAAGGATATAGATGTGGTGGTTGTAGGCAGTGGCATAGATATGGCACAGGCTCTGGGCAGAAGGCTTGGACGTGGGGTTCATGTCAGTGTGTTCCGCAATTTTGGTACAGCGCAGGTTAAGTACAAGGGACAGGAGGTGGAATTCGTCGGAGCCAGGAGAGAAAGCTATAGCCACGACTCGCGCAAGCCTATCGTGGAGGATGGAACTCTGGAAGATGACCAGCGGCGACGTGACTTCACCATCAACGCACTGGCTGTGTGTCTCAATGCAGACCGCTATGGCGAGCTGGTTGACCCATTCGATGGCGTGTGGGACCTGCAAGACCGTGTCATTGCCACCCCCCTTGACCCCGACATCACTTTCTCCGATGACCCGTTGCGCATGATGCGCTGCATTCGTTTTGCCACACAGCTTAATTTTACCATTGAGCAGGACACACTTGATGCCTTGCAGCGCAACCGTGAACGTATCAAGATTATATCGGGTGAACGCATAATTGATGAGTTGCATAAAATAATTGTAAGCGACTCTCCGGCAATGGGCTTTGAACTTCTCTTCCAAACGGGACTTCTCGAACTGATATTCCCTGAGCTTGCAGCCTTGCAGGGAGTGGAGACTGTCGGTGGACGCGCCCATAAAGATAACTTCTGGCATACGTTGGAGGTCCTGACCAACGTAGTGAAGAGTGGCGGAGGTGAATGGCTACGCTGGGCTGCTTTGCTGCACGACATTGGGAAACCGCGCACAAAACGTTTTGACCCTAAACAGGGATGGACGTTCCACAATCACAACTTTGTAGGTGAGAAAATGGTTCCCGACATATTCCGTCGTTTGAAGCTGCCAATGGACGAGCGCATGAAGTATGTTCAGAAGCTTGTCGGGTTGCACATGCGACCCATTGCCATTGCCGACGATGAGGTCACCGATTCTGCTGTGCGTCGTCTGCTCTTCGAGGCTGGTGACGATATAGATGACCTGATGCTGCTCTGTGAGGCTGACATCACAAGCCGCAACCAACAGCGAAAGCAAAGGTTCCTGGACAATTTCCAGCTGGTACGACAGAAG
Organism: Bacteroidaceae bacterium; assembly: GCA_017620295.1. Taxonomy (GTDB): domain Bacteria; phylum Bacteroidota; class Bacteroidia; order Bacteroidales; family Bacteroidaceae; genus Physcousia. Next base: position 8,650 of record JAFZQR010000011.1, on the reverse strand, counting down.
CTTGTAGATCTGGAGGAGCGTGACCGTATCCGTTGTTTCCAGCCGCCCGTGACAGGAGATGAAATCATTCGTATCTTCAACCTGAGTCCTTCGCCCGTCATAGGCAAGTTGAAGACGGCTGTCAAAGATGCCATACTGGATGGCGTAATCCCCAATGAACACGATGCTGCGTTGGAGTTTGTGATGAAGAGAGCCGAAGAACTAGGCCTCTCACCCGCGAAGTCTTAGAATTACCCATATCACCACAGGTGCACCGAGTACAGGGGTTATGACATTGATTGGTATGATTCCTGTCGATGGACTTGTGGATATAAGGTTGCAGAGTAAGGCCAGATTGGCTCCTGTGAGCAGAGAGGCTGGCAGCAGCATACGATGGTCGGCTGTGCTAAGCACCATTCGTGCCATGTGTGGAACAGCCAGGCCAATGAAAGCTATAGGCCCGCAGAAAGCCGTACTAGTGGCTGTCAGTATGCCTGTGATGACTAGCAGTGTGGTGCGAGTGCGACGAATGTTGAAGCCAAGATTTGATGCATAGTTCTCGCCCAGCAATAGTGCGTTGAGAGGCTTCACCATCAAGAGTGAGCTGCATATTCCTAACAGCATGGTTATAGTGAAGGCTGGCATTCGGTCTATTGTCACATTGGCAAAGCTTCCCAATCCCCATACCATGAATGAACGCACGCCCTCTTCCGATGCTCCGTAGTTGAGAAGAGAGATGAGCGAGGATGTGAGGTAGCCTATCATCACACCTGTTATGAGCAGCATCACGTTGGATCTCAGCCAGCGTGAGAATACTATCAGTATCAACATAATCGCCCATGACCCTGTCATAGCGGCAACTATTACCAAGATAAAACCGCTAAGAGAGAAACTACCCGTCAGGAACGACCCTCCCATAAGCAGCATTGCCACAGCCACTCCCAGATTGGCACCACCATCGATACCAAGAATGGAGGGTCCGGCTAAAGGGTTGCGGAATGTTGTCTGCAACATCAAACCGGCTGCGGCCAACCCAGCTCCGCATAGCATGGCTGTTACAGCCTGTGGCAACCTGTTCTCCCAAAGTATATATCCCCACGACACCCTTTCTGCATCACCGCCCAGCAACATCTGGGTGATGGCTTCTGCTGGTATGGCTACAGACCCGTAGTACAGGTTTGCCACAAACAGTGCTACCATCACCGCCATCAACATTATTATACGTCTTCTCATCTTTCTGTTCTTGTTCTTCAGCTGCAAAGATATGAAATGTTTGGGACTCTATCTTCACATCTTTTCGGATTAATCAAATGGCAGCTGTCAGCCTTGGTATTCGTGAAATTCGTAGTTGAAAACAATCGAATGTTGAGTTGGTGATTACTCGTCCAAGGGCTTGTAATAAACAGGCTGTTGACCAGGTAGTAGGGTCGGGTGTAGAATACAGATGAGGTCACGCAGCAACCGTTCTGGATGGAATGGCGTCTCTTCATAGAAATGGTTGTGAGCCAAATCGCAGACATATATGCTGCGATTACGGAACGCCTGGAAGTGGGTGTAGGGATTATAGTCGGCCTCCATCTGCTGGTAGGTGTAGGGGGTGGATTGGTTGACTTTGATGAGCCAGATGTCGGCATCCTCACCTGCTTCAAGTACAGCTTCGAAGCTGAGGCCTGTGCTACCGCTGCCATCGAGGTTCGCAAACACGTAGTCGGCGGCAGCATCGCTGAACATCATACCCATTGTGCTGTTTCCTGCTGGCACAAACCACTGTCCGCCATATAGCATTTCTGTGAGGAGACGTGGATGTGTGGGTGCTTGCGAGGCAAGAGTAGTGAGCTCATTATATTGTTTTTCCACTGAAGCAAATATACTGTCAGCTACAGCCTCGGCACCGAACAGAACTGCGTAGAAACGTAACCATTCGGCACGGGCCAATGGTGAGACCTCCATATACTCTGCACACTCTATTATTGGAATGCCTAAGCGTTCCACACGTCCATAGCCTCCGCTGTGTTCAAATGGTGTGAGCAGCAGCACATCGGGCTGAGTCTCCATGATTTGCTCTATATTGGGGTTCATTCCGTTGCCGAAGTCGGCAATGGAACCATCGGCTATGCCGCGTGTCACTACCGGCAGGTCTATGAACTGGCTTTCGCACACTCCAGTTATGGCATCGGCGCATCCCAGCTCGTTCATCATGCCGCAGTGCACTGCGGTGGCCACGCCTGCACGATGGAGAGGAGTGCGTATCAGAGTGCCGTTGGGCAATGCCGATGGCAGCTCAGCATCTGCAGGAACCAAGACATACTGATGTAGCACTTCGGTTGTGTCCCATGGGTTGACTAACGTCCATCGGGTGTAGCCATCGCCCTGCTCACATCGCAGTAGTGTGGCGTAACGCATGGCAGATGTCTCACCCTTTGTAGATGGAGTCTTGCCTGTGTGGCATCCAATGAGGAGAAGCGCGACGACCATAGCCGCCACGCTTCTTATCTTCGATGTGGAAAACGTCATTACTGCTGGTTGAAGATGACGGCTGTTGGGCCAACGCCAGTGGCAAACGAACCTATGAACTCGCCGTCCTTGTTGAAGCGGTTGGCATAGCCGGGTGAACTGTAGTCGCCATAGCCTGTCTCTGCATTGACATGGTAGCACAGGGTGTATATGTCGCCATTGGTCTGGTCAATGCCAAGGCCGTTTACCAGTCCCATCTCAAAGGCAGTACCTTCTTTTATGCTAAACGGCATGACAAATGTTGTGCCGGCAGCAGGGTCGATGACCTTCATTTTAGGCTCCCAGTAAGAGTCGTACATGATGTAAACTTTTCCATCGTAGGTTGCTACCTGATTGGCTCCCATGGTTATGTTGCCATCCATCACTTGTGACACAGTGCCGTTTTCCAGTTTGCGAAGTCCACCCTGTGAGATGATGGCGTAGTCAGGCGCACCGCCATATACGTCGCCGTCCACGATGTAGAGTGCGTTGCCCACAGCCACTAAAGTCGATGGGTTCTTGATCAGGTCGTCCTTAATCTCAGTTGTGGCTCCGCTTGCGAGGTTGATGGCTGTTAGTGATGCGTTCTGAGCCATCCCATAGTCGCTGTTGGCAACATAGAGTGTGTTTCCAACGATGGCAAGGCCTTCCGGATAGGAGCCTACGGTGTAGCTTGCCTTTAGGCTGAAGTCGGTGGTGTCGATGGCTGCCACCATGCCTCCGTAGGTTGAAACATAGATTGTGCCGTTGTTTGCCACGATGTGACGTGGACTGAAACCTGCGTTCTCACCAAGCAGCTCGACAGTGCTGATTGCCTTAATACTCTTCAGGGTGTTGGCATTGACAACCTCCACGCGGCTCTCACCATCAACAACGATATACATTTTTGAACCATATACGATGCCATCGTTGGGCGTACCACCAAGTGAGCGGCTGTTGGCTGCTGCAAAGGCATCACCGCTTGCTGCCACGCTGGTTGCGGGGTTGTAGGCTGTAAGCGAACCGTCTATAGCATTCCATTGGTTGCCTGAATTCACTACATACACACCTTGGGTGGTTAGAGGCTTGGTTTCAGCAATCTCGTCGCTGTCCTTTTCACATGAGGTAAACACTGTTGCGCATAGTGTAGCTGCGCTGAGAAATAAAAGATACTTTTTCATAAATAATATTGGTTAAATCATAATCGGTGGGAATTAATAGAACCCACCTTAAAAGTTGTACTGAAGGCTAATGAGGAAACTGCGCCCTGGCATGGGGTAGTGTCTTATGATTTCGTATTGTTGGTCAAGAATGTTCTTGATGTCGGCACGTAGTTGCAGGCCATGCTGGCATATATTGATTTCTTTCCAGAATGTACATCCCATTTCCCAGTATCCGCTGATGCGTGTACCGTCGTGGTGTTCGTTGGTAGAGTAGCGGTGACTCATACCTTCGCCATTGAGGCTGACATTCACCCACGGGTTGTTCCAGCTGATTGTCATGTTGCCTATGTGTTGTGGCGTGTAGGCTAATTGGTAACCATAGTAGGGCGACTCTTTCAGAGTCTGGTTGGTGGCCTGCTGAAGACTGTAGCTGCCGTGGAGGATTAGGGTATGCAAACTGTTGGCGTTCCACGTGATGTCGGTTGTCATATCCATCCCTAACACCCTGACCTTGCCCACGTTGATGCACTGCCATACAAATAGGTTGCGAGGCACAGCCACTATTTTGTCGCGCACCTGGTTGAGATAGCCGTCGGCTGTAAACTGCACGTGCCATGCTCTGCCCAGCCGCTCCGCCCACGTCAGTCCCACGTTCCAGTGGCTGGTGCGTTCTGGCTGTACATCGGGGCTGCCGTAATGGAAGAAGTAGTATTCGTTGAACGATGGCAGACGGAATATATCCTTATAGGAAGCCCTAAAAAACAGGCTGTAGTCTGACAACAGGCGGAAGGATACTGATAGGGCAGGGGAGAGGCGACTGTAGTCGGATGCACTGCTACCCTCCTTTGCCGAGTTCCAGTAGAGCGAGCCTAGTAGCTGGGCTGTGGCCAGAAGGCGGCTGGTACGCAACTGCGCGCTCACAGCCTGTAGCAGTGTGCGGCGACGTGGCCGGCTGTCTGTTGTCAGGCTGCTGTTTAGGTTGTTGAAGGCATAGTCGGCGGCATAGCTGGCCGAGAAGTGGGGCGTTGGGCGGTAGAGCAGCGTAGAGGTAACGTATGCCTCGCGCTGGAAGTATGTTCCGTCGTTAGTTCCAGCTTTGTACAGCGGGTCTTGGTAGGCTGCACAGTTCCACGTGCCTTTCGCACTTGCCTTTATCGAGAGCCTTTGTTGTAGGTGGATCTCATAATGTATCTGTGCGAAGGCTTCGCGTTCACGTAGGGTTTCACGGCTGATGTTGGTGTAGTAATGCACCTGTCCGGGCAGGTCGCGGCGGGAGTCATAGTAGTATATCTTCCCGCGCATCATCTGTCCTCTTGCCAATCGCCACAGCATGCCTAGGTCTATTTGTCCAGTCTCGAGGCTGTTGTGGCGGCGGTGTTCGTGGGTCACGAGCTGCACGTTGTGCAGGGTGAATGGATATTGGTTGTCGGCTCGTGTGTAGTGAGCCGAGGCTGTGATAGCCAGCCGCTGGTTGAAATTTCGCTGCAGGCGAAGGTATGGCTGCAGGTATCCGAAAGAACCAGTAGTGACGCGGGCGGTAGTGTGCAGGCTCGTGCTGTCAATTTCAGGCGAAATGGTGAGCAGTGACAGCAGGGCTGGGAAGGCGGCTTGTCGTGCAGGCTGGAATATGTCGTCGCTCAACCCTATGTGCAGGCTCACGGCCTGCATGTCGCCAATGCTGTAGCGTGATAGATCCACCTCGCTGCTCTGGCAGTTGCTCACAACCACACCGTCCATGCTCACGCCTGTGTGTTGTGTTCCAAGTCCGCGTACAGCCACGGTCTTCATGCCTCCAGCCCCTCCGTAGTCGCGTAGCGTGATGCCTGGCAGACGGTGCAGTGCATCGGCCATATCAGTGATGCCCATCTGTGTGAAGCTTTCACTGAGTACGGTGTGATGTGGGGTAGTGGAGGTCACGGCTTGAGATGGTGCCTGCTCACTGACTGTCACACTCGTCAGTGTGCGGGTGCTGTCAGCAACAACAACAGCTGCCATCGTCTTTTGACTTGGGCAAATGGCAGCGATGTAGCACACCGCAAAGTAAAGGCTGGTTCTTCTGTTTGTCATTTTGCAGCAGCGCATTCCATTCGCGAGAATGCAGCACGGCAGGCAATCTGTATGGCAGGTCTTCTGACTTGTCCTTTTCTGGCGGGATACCTTCCCGGCTCTGCAGCCAGTGGCTTGTTCCCTCCCGTCCCAACACTAGGACTTACAGCAGCGCGTCTGTGCAGGATTTACACCTGCTTCCCTTTTCATGCCGACGTTTTGATGGCCGGACACACCACACTTGCTTGTTTTCAGCTGCAAAGTTACTGCTTTTTTGTCCATTATTTACAAACGTCAGCAGGAAAGACACGAAACATCAGCAGAAAAGCAGCATAACGTCAGCACGAAAAAAAAGGAACCCCGCATCCTCCTGTAGTGGGAATGCGGGGAATATATATTTATGACCTGTACTTACTTGACTTCCCAGCCGAGAGCTGATGCGCCAAGCACTGCTGCACCAGCACCGTCAAGCTCGCTGACGAGGAACTTGGCCTTGCCCTTGTATATCTGAAGCACGTTCTCGTCGTATGCTTTCTTGATTGGGTTCATGATGAGGTCACCAGCCTTGCTCAGACCTCCGAAGAAAATGAATGCCTCGGGGCTGCTGAATGCTGCGAAATTGGCGCAAGCCTCACCTAGAATACGACCTGTGTATTCAAAAATCTCAAGTGCCACGGCATCGCCCTCACGTGCTGCCATGGTGATAGCCAAGCCATCGACCTTGTCCAGAGGTATGTTGCGAAGGGATGTAGGCTTGTCTGTGGTGGAAAGCACCTCACGGGCTGTGCGTGCTATACCTGTTGCAGAGCAGTAGGTCTCCAGGCAGCCTTTGCGACCACAACCGCATTGGCGTCCGTTCTGATCTACAATCACGTGTCCCAGCTCGCCGGCCATACCATCGCAGCCTAGCACCATCTTGCCGTTGACCACAATGCCTGAGCCAACGCCTGTACCAAGGGTTATCATGATGAAGTTCTGCATGCCCTTGGCGGCACCGTACATCATCTCACCCATAGCTGCTGCATTGGCATCGTTGGTCAGACGCACAGGTACGCCCAAACGGTCACTGAACATCTGTGCCAGTGGCAGTTGGCCTTTCCAGGGAAGGTTGGGAGCAAACTCTATGCAACCTGTATAGTAGTTGCCGTTGGGCGCACCAATGCCCATTGCGTGGATCTTGTCAATGCCACCTACCTGTTCTATAATGGGTTTCAAAGCTTCGATGCAGTCATCGACATACTGTTCGATGTCACCATGCCCGGCTGTCTTCACGCGGGTGGAGGCAACGATGTTGGCATTCTGATCCACAATGCCGAACTCTGAGTTTGTGCCTCCAAGGTCGAGGCCAATGACGTAGGGTTTCTGTGTCATGATATAGTTTCGTTAAGGATTTTGCACAAAATTCGCGTCAAAGATAGTAAAAATAATGTTACGCCAAGCATTCTTGTATGTAAAAATGGTGTGGAGGTGAAATTTCTGCGTTATTACTTTCGTTTTTACATAAGAAATAGCGACATTTGCAAGAACTATGTGGTTTGAAGAGATTAAACTGTTAGACCTTACGGTCAAAGGTATGCTTATAGGCATACTGTGTAGCGCACCGATGGGACCTGTCGGAGTGCTGTGTATTCAGCGTACGATCAACAAAGGACGCTGGATAGGTTTGTTAACTGGTGTGGGTGCAGCCTTTAGCGATATGCTTTATGCACTAGCCACAGGTTTTGGTATGAGTTTCGTTGTGGAGTTCATTCAGGACCCTCAGAACATGTACATCATGCAGCTGGTGGGAAGCCTTCTCCTGTTCGGGTTTGGCTACTACACCTACCGCTCGCGACCAAATCTGCGTCCGTCGTCGCGTGCAAAAGGCACACTCTGGTACAATTGTTGGACCAGTTTTATCGTCACTCTGAGCAACCCGTTGATTATTTTCCTGTTCATGGCTTTGTTCGCTCGTTTCACATTCATTGTGCCAGAGCATCCATTTGAGCAGGGTTTGGGCTACATCTCCATCTTCTTGGGGGCTATGCTGTGGTGGTATGGCTTGACGTATGTTATAGATAAGGTCCGCACAACTTTCAATGTGGAGCGCATCTACCTCATCAACCGCATCATCGGTGTTATTGTCATGACAGTCTCTTCACTGGGCCTCCTCTCCACACTGTTAGGCCTTACGTTATATTAGCGTACTCGCAAGTAGATTTAACATTACGAGTTACTCTAATCCTAGCCCGTGGGGTGCTTTGCACAATAATTCGTGAAATTCGTGGTGATGAACAATTATTACTCGAAAGCGTAAACTAACTATAATAAATATATGAAGCATATAGCATCTTTTTTCATCCTATCTACAATAGTGTGGATGAATGTCCTTCCAGCGCAGTCAAAGGAGTTGACAACTTTTGAATGCGAGCAATTGTGCGTTCCTGAAGATACACTATTGTACTTCTATCCTACATATCCAGGTGGTGAAGAGGCATTGCATAAGTTCTTGAAGAAGAACATGAGCTTTCCTCAGATGCTTAAAGATATGGAAGCAGAGGGCGAATGTGTAATGCGTTTCACGGTTAATACTGATGGTAGTATCAGTGACATCGTTGCAACCGATTGTCGAGTTACTCAAATCAATACCGCAAAATTAATGAGATATTCTGACGAGGAGCAAACAAATATAAGAAGAGAGTGCGCGCGTCAGATGGCAAAGGAAGGCTTGAGGCTTATCCGTAAGATGAAACGCTGGAACCCAGCTACAAGGAATGGAATAGCAGTAGCTGTTAATTTCTCGTTGAAACTGTCATTCTCTTTGGACTACGTGGATTGATGAAATAATAAAACTCAAGTTTCGCATGTAGGAAGTTAAAGAAGTTAAGGAAGTTATGTGACCTTCGGTCACGGAAGTTCTTCAAGTATGAAGCGACCAAAGGTCGAGCGAAAGGACAATACTTCTGCTATTGGTTATATCAGCCAGCAAATCATTCGTCCTTTAACTTCCC
>JAFZQR010000074.1 GCA_017620295.1 Bacteroidaceae bacterium | reverse complement strand
GTTCCTTTCGTTCCGCAAGGGCGACCTGACACCAGAGGCTGTGCTTTCAGACTTCAAGAGCGCCAAGAAGAAACTCGACAAGTACGAACTGCATCAGTTCTCGCTGCTCAACGAGGCGTTGGCCCGTTTCTTTGAGACAGACAAAGCTGCAACATTAGAGCATGAGACGGTGCGCCAGAACCTGAAGGCCTATCACGACTATCTGCTCAAGAACAACCGTGAGGCCTACGCCCACTTCGTATCACTTATCGATGGCACAGGCTATAAACAGATGTTGCTCCTCATCAATAAGGAGATGCCTGAGACGTACAAGCAAATCGTGGAATTCATCCAGTCGCTATGAGTGCGAGAGAGCGCATACAACAAGAGACGGAGCAGTGGTTCTTGACCGAACCGCTGTTCTTCACCGTCTATTGCACGCATAAGCTGACAATGAACCCCAATATGCTGTGTGCCTTGCGAACGGGCAAGGGGCGGATTGAGTATAACCCAACCCTCATTGACCAGATTGCAGACAGCGTACTGAAGGATATGCTCAAAGTGGAGATTATCCGCATCCTGTTGCAGCATCCCTACGCCCGTCAGCCCTTGGGCTGTAACCCTGTTGCCATGCACATGGCCAGCGATATGGTCATCAAACCTGCCTATCATCTCGCTTGGCTGAATATGGCAAGCCCATCTGACTTCGGATTGCCCGAGGGGCAACACTATGAATGGTATGCCATGCGGCTAAGTAGCCTCACCCCCAACCCCATTCCGAAAGGCGAGGGGGTTGCCTGCGGCGGCGAGGGGAGTAAAGACCGAGAACAAGCTCAAGGACAAGGAGAACAAACTCAAGGACAAGAAACTCCCCTCGCCTTTCGGAGAGGGGACGGGGGTGAGGCCGATTATACCGCCCTATGGGAAGAGGATGCCTTCCAGTCTCGTCAGATAACAGACCTCATCCAAAGTACCACGGGTTGGGGCAGTCTGCCTGCAGGAATGATTGAACTTATCAAGAAATCGACAGAAGGTCGCATAGACTATCGTAATGCTCTCCGAGGTTTCCGTGCCAGCATTCTCTCGCAGAAACGACGCCTCACGCGAATGCGACCCAGCCGTCGCTTCGGTTTCGAGCAGATGGGCAGCCGTTATGACTTTAACACCCACATCCTTGTGGCTATCGACACCAGCGGGTCGGTTGGCTCTGAGGAATTAGGCCGTTATTTCAACATTATCACCACCTTCTTTAAGTATGGCATTCAGCAGGTGGATGTCCTGATGTTTGATGCTGCTGTGCAAGGTGATGTGATGTATCTGGACGATGCCAAGAAGAGAAAGCAGGAGTTTAAGGTACAAGGTCGTGGAGGCACCAACTTCCAGGCTCCTGTCAATTACCTAGTGGAACATCCCGAGTACGACGGCATGATCATCATCACTGATGGCTATGCCCCTGTTCCAGAGATACCGCCTCTCTGTAAAGCCAAACTCCTTTGGATCATCGACAACGAAGCATCATATCGACAAAACGGCAAAGCTCTACGCAAGACAGGCCGCGTCTGCCTTATGCAGGAATAAAAAGTTGCTCTGTTTTTTTGAATTTCTGACGAGAATTTACTATATTGAATCATCGAATAAAGACAATGATATGAAAGACTTTAAAAAGTATTGGGACAAGAAGGCGCAGAAGCAGCGCAAGTCTTGGGAGGGGAAACTCGCCCGTCGCAAAGAACAGCATGTTGAAATTGACGAAATCCGAAAACAAGTGTTCTTGCCTTTGAACCAAGTTCCCAACTTTGATAACTATTCAAGTTATAGAGAAGCCCATTACACACAGAAGAACCCGCTTGCAGACTGGAAGCAGGGGAGTTTTAGTTTCTCTGAGAAAGGGCTTAAGGATGCGCTCGTGGAACACGGATGCGACCTCGGCAACTACAAGGTAAAGAAGGAACACACTGCCGTCGAGGACGGATATCGTCATGCCACCGATCTGGACACCCTCACCATCACGTTAGGACAGGCTGTCATGGTCATCAAGCGTTATTCCACCAAAGGTGTGCCCTTTGGCACCTATGAAATCATTCCATGCACACGCCTTGTTGATAACTACGGCACAATGAGAATGGAGGAAACAGGCTTCTATACGCTCGATATTGCTACCTTTCTCATGGAGATGGATGCAGAGTGCGCCTTGCGTGATGAAGAAATCTTGTACTATACCAAGGGACTTAAACTCGCCAGTTTAGAGGGCTTGACTGCAAATGATATCACGTTCAAACTGTGGGACGATGCGAAGATACCTGAAAAGGTGAAATCACTTGTTGACAGATACGGTTACAGGGATGTGGATTCCGTCCTTAAGTCTGCTCTGAAACCCTGGATGACTGCTGTCAAGGAGTTTATGGAGAACATCACAATGGCTGACAAGAATCAGGAAAATCTCATTTTCAGCGCATGGGAAAGGAATATGAGAGTGAAGAGTCGCAATTTTGTAAATTATCCAAAGGACTATGTCAAGAATGTGCTTCGTCCTTATCTGGATGCACAGGGATTGCAGGATGCGAAAGTCTCTGTACGTGAGACAGTGCTCATCACCATCGAATACCAAGGTTGCCAGTTACTGCTGAAAGCGGCCAGTCCGTATGCCCTGTCTGCGTATCAGTGCTATTTCTACCCATACGCAGAAGAGACGGATTCATTCTTCCATTCCCACTATGGTGTACAGGACATCTACAATATCTCATTCAGTATGCTCACTTTGAGTGCCATCGCCAGATATGTGAAACTGATGCCGAAATACAAGGACACCATTGACGGTCTGAAAGCAAAAGTAATCGAATCATTCAATATTATAAATGGATAAAAGACTTGAAAAACTACTAAATGAGAACTTCGAAGAGTTCTTGAAGGAAATCGGTCAAGTGGATTTGCTGACCTGCGAAGAAGAGTTGGCTCTGCTCAAAGCTGGGCAGGAGAAAAGATTAGACAGCGAAGAAGCAGAGCAACTGGTGAAAGCCAATCTGCGGTTTGTGGTCAGCTTGGCAGCACAATATCAGAATCGCGGATTGTCGCTAGCGCAGCTGATTACCATCGGAGCAGAAGAGCTGAGGAAGTCTATACTTAGCTACGACCCCAACAGTGGCACAAAGTTCATCACTCATTCCGTGGCTTTGATGCGAGCGCGCTTTGAGGAAGAGACAGAAAAGTGATGGCCGAGTAAAAAAAGTTGCTGGCTTTATTGAATTTTTTGAGGTTACGTTCTATATTATGAATGTAACCTCAAAAATATTTATATATGTCAAAAGGAATAGAATCACAAGTCGTGAAGAAGGCAACGAAGATTGAGAAGGTGCCAACGCTGTTGCAGGCCATCGAGCGTGTTGTAGAGGTATCCAAGGATTCTGGGATGAGTGAAGAAATGATGCTGAACATTTGTCCGGAACTTGGTCTGCTGGCAGAAAGCTACAATATCACAGATAGGCAGGCTCTGCTGTTTTGTGTTTGCATGGAGAAAGGACCGCGTCGCGTGGATTATGACGACCTTGCTTCGTTTCTCGATGTCAGTAACATCCGCATCCTCAGCTATGCGGAGGATATTGATGCGCTGGTGCGCCGCCGTCTGCTCCGTTATCGCGATGTGAAGGATGAGGACAGCTTTGATGTTCCTCAACCCGTCATCAAGGCCTTGAAGCACAACGAGGTCTATGAGCTGCCGAAACGCACGGGACTGGATTGTGCCGCTATGTTCGAACTGCTTGACCAGTGGTTCGAGGACTTGGATGACGATGCCATCAGACCTCACGACCTAATGGATGAGATAGATGCTGTGTTCAAGGAAAACCCGCAGGTGGGCTTTGTGAAGCAGATAAAGGAACTTGGGAATATACGGCCAGAGGATAAGCTGCTGCTGCTCTTCTTCTGTCACTGTCTGGTGAACAAGGACGATGACGACATCCGCTTTGGACAGATGGAGGACTGCTTCGATATGCCGGCACACTTCATCAAAGCCAAGACCGAGCTTCGAAGTGGAGAGCATGCTCTGATGACAAAGAAACTTATTGAGCACCGATGCGAGGACGGAATAGCTGACACTACTCGCTACAAGCTTACGGAGCAGGCAAAGCGCACTCTCCTGGCTGAGATGAAGTTGAACCAAACAGAAGAAAAGATTGCGGATGTTATTAAAGCCAAGGACCTGACGAAGAAAGAAATGTTCTATGTCGAGGAGAACCGCAAGCAAGTGGATGAGTTGCACTCGTTCCTTGCACCCGAGAAATACGCTGAGATTCGTGAGCGGATGCAACAGACTGGCTTCCGCACAGGCTTTGCCTGCCTGTTCTACGGCGGGCCTGGTACAGGCAAGACAGAGACGGCCTATCAGCTGGCCCGCGAGGCGGAGCGCGACATCATGGTGGTGGATGTGCCACAGATTAAGAGCAAGTGGGTGGGCGACTCGGAAAAGAACATCAAGGCGCTCTTCGACCGTTACCGCGAACAGGTGAAGAAGTGCAAGATGACTCCCATCCTCCTTTTCAACGAGGCAGATGCCATCATAGGCATCCGCAAGCAGGGAGCGCAGAATGCGGTGGATAAGATGGAGAACTCTATCCAGAACATCATCTTACAAGAGATGGAGTCGCTGGACGGCATCATGATAGCCACCACGAACCTGACGCAGAACCTGGACTCAGCCTTCGAACGTCGCTTCCTTTACAAGATAAAGTTTGAAAAGCCCGATGCCACCGTGCGTCAGCGCCTCTGGCAGTCGATGATGCCTACATTGAGCGATGCTGATGCCCATATCCTGGCTACCGGCTACGACTTCAGCGGCGGACAGATAGAGAACATCTCGCGCAAAGCCACCATCAATGCCATCCTGCATGGTGAGGAAAGTAACAGCTTGGTACAGCTGACGAGCTTCTGCAACTCAGAACGTCTGGACAACAAGGATGTCCATAAAATCGGATTCAGGGTACCGTAAAATTTATGGCATTGTTGCGCATAATTCTGCCAAAAGACATAACTTTGCCTGCAGTAAATCAGCAAGACAGAAACCATGAAACTGCCCTTACTTCTTCGTATAGTTATCGCCATTGGCCTCGGTATAATACTTGGATTAGTCATGCCAGGATGGTTGGTTGGTGTGTTCTCCACCTTCAATGGCGTGTTCTCCAACCTGCTTAAGTTCCTTGTACCACTGATAATCATTGGACTTGTGACCCCAGCTATAGCTGACATAGGTAGGTCGGCAGGGCGACTGCTTGTGATAACAGTGCTGATAGCATACAGCAGCACATGTCTGTCGGCTCTGTTCTCCTACGGTGTGTCGGCTACGGTGTTCCCAAGTCTCATCCCAGCAGCCAGTGCAGGTGCTGCCTTGGTAGGTGAGAGTGCATCAGTGTCACCCTATTTTACAATGGCTATACCTCCGTTGTTTGATGTGATGAGTGCGCTGGTCATGGCATTTATCGTGGGGTTGGGTTGCGCCTACATGGGTCTGCCGTCCATCAAGGCTGTGGCTGATGACTTCCGCAAGTTAATAGAACGCACTATTTCAGTCCTCGTCATACCTTTGCTGCCATTATACATCTTCGGTATCTTTGCCGAGATGACGTTCACTGGTCAGGCCGTAAGGGTGGTGATGGCTTTTGCAGCGATAATAATGGTGATTTTCGTCATGCATGTAGTGTTGCTGTTGGTGCAGTTCTGCATAGCAGGAGCGGTGACTCACCGCTCACCGTTGCGAATGCTGTTCACTATGCTTCCCGCTTACTTCACAGCCCTAGGTACAAGTAGCAGCGCAGCCACGATTCCTGTCACGTTCCGTCAGACAGTGAAGCTTGGAGTGGATGAAGGTGTGGCAGGGTTCACGGTTCCGTTGTGTGCGACGATACACATGAGCGGGTCGGCCATGAAGATAACAGCGTGTGCCGTAGCCCTGATGCTTATGCAGGGTATGGAGATTGTTCCATTGTCATTTGTCGGCTTCACGCTGATGCTAGGTATCATGATGGTTGCCTCGCCAGGTGTGCCTGGCGGTGCTATAATGGCATCGCTGGGAATTCTCACGTCGATGCTGGGTTTCAGCGATCAGGACTGTGCGTTGATGATAGCCCTTTATATAGCAATGGACAGCTTTGGCACGGCCTGCAATGTGACAGGTGATGGCGCGATAGCTGTGCTGGTTAACAAGCTACATGCGCACTTATCGTAGGATGCTGAGCATTTCCATTGCGTAGCGTCGTCCGAGGTCGCGATATCCGGCAGCGTCGAAGTGCAGGTTGTCGGGTCCGTTGGTGCAACCCTCGGAGCAGATGAGATGGGCTGTAGGTATGGTCTGTGGGAGTGCGTCTATCTGATGGTTCATGGCAACACAGAGGCCTTTTCCGCCAGCTATTACGACCTCGCCAGCAAGGAGGGGTACGTCTTCGGCTTTAAGGTTGAGGTCGTGTAGCATACGTTCATAAACGGTCTTGACCTTATTGGCCCATTGGGGGTCGCCTGTGTTTGACTCTCCCTGATGGAGCAGTATGCCCTTGATTACGCCTTGCTGCTGAGCCTTACGTGCGAGTTGGATGAGTCGGGAGTAGGGGTTGTTGCCGTATGCTTCGAGTGCGGGTTTCATCCATTCCGGAGCGCGTTGGATATAGGACTGGATGCTGTCTGTCATGAATGTCTCGATATGGCATCCACCGATGGCTACGACGATGACACCGACGCTGATGCTGTCGGGCAGCTCTTGGACGAGTGTGCGCCCGAAATAGTCGGCTGGTGTGAGTCCGTTGTTCTCGCGGCAGAGCGGCGGTAGAGCCTTGTACCACTGTCCTTGGCTGCGGTTGATGGATGGCATGTCAACAGCGGCCATCATCTGGAAACGGTCGTTGACGCCTTCCATGTCCTGGGGTTCGGGACGTGCTGCGCCTTCCATGTTTGACTGGCCGAAGCAGAGGTAGATGTGGAAATTTGGGTTGTAGGCCTGGCTGAACCCTTGTGCTGATATGTTGCCGATAGAGGTGCAGAGACAGAGTGTGGCAACAATGTGTTTGGTTAGTTGTTTCATTGCTATTGTATTATTTCATGCTCAAAAGTAGGGTATATTATCCAATCCCACAAGTTATATACCTACAAACTCCACTTTTACACTTATTAATTTGGTTAAATATTCGATAAGCTATACTTTTGCAAGAATGCAAATGAAAACATATCTTAAAGAGTTTCTGACTATTGAACGCTTGGCCTTTGGCTATTGCTGTCTGACGCTATTGCTGATGGCAGTGCTGTGGCCGCGTCTGATACGTCCTGCCGACATGCTTGCCATGCGTGGTATGTGGGCATTTATGACTGTGGGCTTGATGGCTGCGAGTCATTTTATCATCAAACGGTGGGAGGTGATGCGTCCTTGGACAACTGTGGTGCGCATAACGGCTCAGATGGTGTGGCTTAAGCAATGGTATCCCGACACCTACGAGTTCAATATCTGTTTCGACAATCTGGATCACTTGTTTGCATCATGGGAAGCGATGCTCTTTGGCTGTCAGCCGTCACTGGAGTTCAGTCGCAGTCTGCCTCAGGCTTTTTGGAGCGAGGCTTTCAACCTTGGATACATCAGTTATTTCCCCATGATAGCGGTGCTGAACTATACGATATTCTTCAAGGCGTTTTTCTCAACTTCTGGCCGGCAGCGCATCAAGGACACTACATACCAGCCACTCTATTCCTCGTCCTACATAATCACGCTCTCATTCTTCATCTATTACCTTATATATATGTTCGTGCCTGTAGTGGGACCGCAGTACTACTTCTGTGCCGTAGGTGTAGATCAGATTGAGCAGGGCAACTTCCCTGTGTTGGGTAATTATTTTACATCGCACATGGATATGTTGCCTAAGCCAGGATGGACCGACGGTCTGTTCCATAATCTTGTGGCCTCAGCCCAGGCTGCAGGCGAGCGTCCGACAGCGGCTTTTCCATCATCGCATATAGGTGTAACCACGATAATGGTTCTGCTTGCCTATCGTTATGCAAGAAAGCTGCTTTGGCTCTTCATTCCTCTGTGGGTACTGCTATGCTGCGCTACGGTATATATTCAGGCCCACTATCTGGTAGATGCGATAGCGGGCCTGATTACAGCGCCAATAGTGTATTGGCTGGCAAAACGTGCCTGTCCAGTTCCTTTCTAAGCTAAACAGGAATTATTTCTGCTCTTCTTCCTTCTCAGCTTTTCTCTTGGCCAGGTACTCTGGCAGGCTGAGACCAGCTTGTTCGAAGAGGTCGTTGAGTGGTGGTATGCTCTTCATCAGACCGCTGACGAAACCGGCTGTGCCTCCCTTGCCGTCGGCACCACCATTGCCGCTGTCCCAAACAGTAACCTTGTCGATGTTGATGCCCTTGATAGCTTCCACCTGTGTCTTGACGAGTTCGGGTAGCTTTTCAAGCAACAGGAGGGAGTAGGCGGATGTGGCATCGCCTCCAGCGGCCTGTACCATCTTGTCGTAACCTTGTGCCTGACGTGTCAGCACCTCATAGAGACCCTTGGCCTCGGCTTCCATCTTAGCGAAGATGGCATCGGCCTCACCCTTGGCAATGGCTCGTTTCTGCTCGGCGGCAGCTTCTGCCTCGATGATGAGACGCTGCTTCTCAATCTCCTGTTGCACGATGACGTTGGCTGTCTCTGTGGCGCGTTCACGTTCTGCACGAGCGGTCTCGGCCTCACGTTCTGCGGCGTATGCTTCCTCGAGGGCCTTTGCCTGCTGAACCTTCTCGGCTGCGTTGGCTTTGCGGGCAGCCTCGGCTTCCTTCTCACGACGGAACGCCTCTGAGTTGGCAATCTCAACCTTGGCTTCGTTTTCTCCCTTCACAGCCTGGGCGTTGGCTTCGGCTGTACGGATACGTGTTTCACGGACAGCTTCGGCTTTACCGATTTCACCAATCTTGTCCTGCTCTGCCACGCGCACCTTGGCTTCGTTGATGGCCTTGGCGGCAGCTTCGCGTCCGAGAGCCTCGATGTAGCCGCTCTCATCCTTGATATCGGTTACGTTGACGTTGATGAGTCTGAGTCCGATCTTGCGCAGCTCGACCTCCACGTTCTTGGATATAGCCTCTAGGAACTTGTCGCGGTCGCTGTTGAGTTCCTCGATACTCATTGTGGCGATGACCAGACGGAGTTGACCGAACAGTATGTCTCGTGCCAGTTCCTGAATCTGTTGTGGTGTCTGACCGAGCAGACGCTCAGCAGCGGCCTGCATGTATTCAGGCTCAGTGCTGATACCAACGGTAAAGCGGCATGGTACATCGACACGGATGTTCTGACGTGAGAGTGCACTGGTGAGGTTGGCATCAATGCTGAGAGGGGTAAGGCTCATGTAGGCATAATCCTGAACGATAGGCCATACGAAAGCACCTCCGCCATGTACGCATTTGGCACTGGCACGTGAGCCACTTGAACCGTAGATGACCAAGATCTTGTCGCTAGGACAGCGACGCCAACGGTTGATGAGCGCGATGAGTAGGAAGAATGCTACTACTGCAAGCGCAATGATAAAATAAAGTTCTTCCATTTGTGAGATTTAATTATAAGTGGTTGATTGAATTATAGGGCTGATGGGGTTTAAATGCCTTCTACTAGGAGGGTGTCGCCGTCGATGACGGCTACGACCTTCACTCGTGTTCCTGATGGCAGAGCGTCGCCGTCGGTGTAGGCAGCCAGCTCATGGACAGACCCGCCTGCGCTGACCTGAACCTTGCCAGCTCCAGCGTGGTTGGCTGGAATACGGAGATAGACCGATGCTGTCTGACCGACGCAGTCCTGAATACGGAAGACGCCGTTGGTCTCCAGACGGAGTATCAGTCGGAGCATCACCATGAACACCAGCACGAAGAATAGGCCGCATATCACACTGGCCACGATGAGCCAGCCTCTGCTTTCTATGGTGTTGCTCAAGCTGATGCCACCCCAACCGAAACCTAGGAAGAAGTTGATGAAGTTGCGGAGGGTGAACAGGGAGAATATGCCTGCGCTGCCTAAAGTGCCATCGTGGCCGTCGGCATGAGCTGCATCGACATCGATGTCACCGCTGGCATCTGTTGATACGTCGAAGTCTGCATCACTATCCATTTCTCCAAGACCGATGAGCATCAGTACATTCTGGATAATGAATATGACAGAGGCTACTATGGCACAAGCCCATAGCAGGCGAAGCAGGGGTGTTAGACCTGTGTACCAAAGAGAAAGAGATTCAAACATAGTGGTAAGATTGATTGCTTATTGAATTACTAATGGTGTTTTGTTCTTAATGTTGAGATGTTGGCAGAAGTGACCCTCATGATATGAGAAATCCTAGAAAACCGCACACCAATCCGATTAGTGCTCCGCCCACGACCTGCGCCAATGTGTGCTGACGCAGTAGCATGCGGCTGGACCCCACCACCCCTTGGAGTATGACGGAAAGGCAGAGCCACCAGATGGCATCAAAATGCAGGACCAAGCTGTAGGCTATCAAAGCTCCTGTGATGCCACCGGCACCGGCACAGTGGGATGACACTTTCCAGAAGAGGTTCACTAGGGTACATGCAGCCTGGATGAGCATGGCTCCGATGATGATTCCTGCCACGTAGGGCAGCAGGTGGATGCGTTCAATATAGTATAGCGTTATGGCGTAGAACACCAGATGCACTATATATGGGAAGAAGCGCATTTGCCGGTGGCGCAGCATGTGCAGTTCCAATCCGTTCAGCTTGCGCCACAAGCGGATAGTGAGGCGTGGCAGCACAAGTGTACCCATAGCCACGAGTCCCAACACCATCAGCTGCATCCACATAGGGAAGATGCTCAGGAACGTAAACTGGAACAGCAGGGCAACACCTACAACAGGGAAATAGACGGGACGAAACACTCCCGACACAATTCTTGCCGAACGCAACAGCCAGTGATGAGGCTTGCTGTTATGAAATGTCTGTTGCTGCAAGCTTTTCATTATTCTTTTGGCTTAACGAACACACTCTTCTTCCTTAAT
Source organism: Bacteroidaceae bacterium (assembly GCA_017620295.1). Taxonomy (GTDB): domain Bacteria; phylum Bacteroidota; class Bacteroidia; order Bacteroidales; family Bacteroidaceae; genus Physcousia. The sequence goes on along the minus strand of JAFZQR010000074.1, from coordinate 21,838 downwards.
CGTGCCACAGGTATGCCAACACGGTCACGGTATTTGCTGACTGTGCGCCGTGCTACATCGAACCCTTGCTTCTGCATCATCATTGCTATTTCATCATCCGTCAGAGGCTTGGTCTTATCCTCGTTGCCGACAATCTCTAGCAGTGTAGCCTCAGCCTTTCGCACTGAAACCTCCTCGCCGTCCAACTGAGAGGCGGAGCTGAAGAACCAGCGCAGAGGGTAGATGCCGAAGATGGTCTGCACCCACTTGGAGGCTGTGACTCGCGAAACAGTTGAGATGTGAAGGTTTGTCATACGGGATATGTCATCAAGGGTCATGGGTCGGAGTGTAGTCTCGTCGCCTGTCTCGAAAAACGTGTGCTGGAGTTTGACTATAGCCCGCATGGTAAGCAGCAGTGAGTTCTGCCTGATTTTGAGAGATTCTATAAATGACTCTGCGCGGTTCACATTGTCGCGAAGGAAGGTTTGTGCCTCGCGTTGGGAACGGTTCATTGTCTTGCTGTCGAGCTTGTTGTAGGCGGCCAGTGTCTCCTTATCCTCAGAATTGATATGAAGAGGCGGCACATGACCATTATTGAGCGATATGCTTATCTGCCCATAGTAGTCAGTTTCAACGATGAAATCGGGCGTTATCTGTTGCAGGCTCTTGCCTTGCGCTTCATCCATTGCACTGCCAGGACGAGGGTTGAGGCGTCGCAGCTCGCGTTGGAGCCTGTGGACCTCGGCATCGGTGAGGTGCATGCGCTGTGCAATCTTATCCCACCGGTTCAGCATGAGCAGGTCAAAGTTTTCGGTAAGTAGTCGTTGCAGCAGTTGCTGTTCCTGTCCGCGTTCCACCTGCAGGAGCAGGCATTCCTGCAGATTGCGAGCTCCAATGCCTGCCGGCTCCAGATGTTGCAGGGTGTTTAGTGCCTCTTCCAGTTCTGCAGTCTCTACACTCATGTTGTGATAGACCTCCAACTCATCTTGTATCTGTTGCAGCGACACTGGCAGCCACCCGCGCTCATCGAGCGAACCAATTAAATATTGTATCAGTTCCTTCTGTCTGTCGGAGGTGGTGTAGAAGCCTATCTGTTCGGATAGGTAGTTGTAGAACGAGAGGGTGTCGGATGTCACAGCCTCCATGCTCCCTCGCGCTGACGGCAGATTGTCAGGTACATCGTCGGGCATATAGTCGGCAGCGGCATCGGAAATGTCGGACATATCCGCGTCGCTTGTCCAGTCAGTCTCATCCGCCTTGTCTGTATCCTCTGCCTCATTGCCAGTATCATCGTAAGTGTTCAAGTTGTCATCATCCATTGCTTCCAGCGAGGGGTTCTCCTTCAGCTCTTTGTCCACCTCGTCGTATAGGGCCTCCACAGGCATCTCTATCAGTCGTGACAGCTGCACCTGCTGCGGCGTGAGCCGTTGCACCTGCCGTTGTTCTAGTGTGGTGGTCTGTGTGAGCATAGCGTATCAGAATCGCCAGTATAGTTGAAGGTCTAGGGTGTGGTAATAGCGCCCCAGGCTTGCAGACTTGTCGGCATTGAAGCCATAGTTGGCTTGCAACATGAGGTTGCGGTCGAAGTTGTGCTGGGCAGAGAGTGCATAGATGGTCTTGGCGTTGTCCCATGTCTTGCCTTCACGATAGACATCCCATCGGCAGAAGATGCGTGAATCGCAGAACGTGGGTGTGCCAAGCTCCACATACCAGGCATCGGTGTTGTCGTATCCGCTGACAGCACCGGTGGCAATGTTGTAATCGCTGATGCGGTGGCCTTCCGAGAAAGCCAGCTCACTGCGAAAAGTCCACTTGTCATTATAGTTGATGCCGAAACTGTAGCGGTTGCGGTCCACGGTGATATTATCCTTGCAGTAGTTGCCCGTCCAGCCGAAGACGCCAATCTGAAGATGTGAGGTGGGCTGCACAAAGAGACCGCCTATGAGGTCTTTGCGGGTGTTGAGGTCGGCATGGTTGACACCTTGGCCTGTGTAAACGCCAACCTGATAGTGCAGCCATCTGTGTCCGTCGTTGCGAGACGGCAGCAGGTCGCCCTGTAGCTGTATGCCGAGGTCACGGCCATTGCTGGGGTGTTCGCCCACACGGTCGTTGAAGCCAGCCAGCTTGTCGGCCAGTTGTGAGTAGGCACCGAAGCCTATGTTCCATGGGTGCATGGGGTTCTCAAAAGTGAAGCAGCGTTTCATCTGTCCCACTTTGAGACGTGCCTCGGTCATAGGCTGCCACTCAGCCCAAGCGTCCAGTAGCCTGATGCCACTCTCGTCCAGCTTGCTAGTGTTGCCATTAAACTGCATCTGCACTTTATACTGCACGTTGTTCACTCGTCCGTCCACGTAAGCTCTGACCAGACGTAAGCTCATGTCAGCCTTCTTGTCCACACCGTCTCTTGTAGTGGTGTTGGCTTTGGTGATGACGTAGCCGCCGAGGGTGTAGGCAGACCCTCCTCCCTGCCTCCCTGTGAGGGAGGGAGTTGTTACCTGCGAGGACAGGGATGGAGTGAATAGGGATGAGATAAGGATTAGAGAAAAAATGTAATTGCGCATGAGTCTATGTCATTGTAGATGTTGGTATTGTTTCCTTTCTTGAAATGTAACCACTCCATCCCTCACAGGGAGGGTGAGGGGTGGGCCTTTTTCCTGAATGTGCAGTACGCACCCAGCAGAATGAATGGGATGGATAGCAGTTGCCCCATGTTGAACATCATGCCTTGTTCAAAGTCCACTTGATCGGCCTTGACGAACTCCACAAAGAAGCGGAAGGTGAAGATTAGCAGTATGCACAGACCAAAGAAAAAGCCTGTGCCAACACGTGCGGGCTTATGACGATAGAACCACCAGCCAACAAAGAAGAACACAGCGTAGGCTAAGGCTTCATAGAGCTGTCCTGGATGACGTGGAACCATGTCGATGCGCTCGAAGATGAAAGCCCAAGGCACAGTGGTCGGTGAACCGATTATCTCAGAATTCATCAGGTTGCCGAGACGGATGGCGCAGGCACAGATGGGGGTCACTATTGCTATATTGTCCAGAACAGTGAGGAGCGGCAGCTTGGTGTGACGTACATAGAGCCACAGGGCGAACATCAGGCCGAGGGTTCCACCGTGACTGGCCAGACCTGTGTAGCCTGTGAAGTGCCACGACCCATCGGCCATGAAGTGTATGGGCAGCAGCATCTCCACCACATGCTGGGGTGAACTCAGGAAGTAGCTCGGCTCGTAGAATATGCAATGTCCCAATCTGGCACCAATGAGGATGCCTAAGAATGAATAGATGAACAGCGGATCAAACTTCTCGTCGGGTATGCGCTGCTCCTTGAACAGCTTCTGTTCCATCAGGAACACCGACAGTAAGCCTACCGCCCAGCACAAGGAATACCATCGCACAGCAAACGCCCCAATGCTGAATGCAATCACATCAGGGTTCCAATTAATATATAAAAGTGTATTCATACGAATGCTTTGGTGACTGTTTCGTGTCTTTCACCAATGCAAAATTAGCCATTCTCGCAATCACGGCAAAGAAGAAATGAGAAATATATGAATAAGGCATGGCAATTAGCATAACGTATATCAGGTCAATTTAATGCATATTCGGTGAATTTTCAAGACAGGTATATGCTTTTTACAGCATATATCAGGGCTGTTGTCACCTCTCATCACGTTTGAGAATTCCAGAGCTAGGCAGACAATAACAATATCGTCGGCAGGAAACAATCAATACGTCAGCAGGAAAGTGCTTTTGCGGCAGCAGACAATGACCCTTGTCACAGCACGTTCAGGTGCTGCCACGGCATGTTGCTCATACCGTTAGGCACAAAAAAAGCTCCATGCTGGTGTGGCATGAAGCTTTACTTGCCTTCTTGACGGCCTGTTTTATTTGGATTACGAGCGAGAAACGCCTGTAACCGTCATGCTTATCATCGGATATTTATTCTGAAATGTATGCAGGATATTATTCATATAAATGCAGTTTTGTTCGTTTTCGTATTGCAAAGGTACATAATCCGGCAAATGCTTGCAAGCTTGTGAATGCGATTATTCCGCAAGTTCGCCTATAATAACCTATGTGACGGCGATAGAATATCACCACGAACTGAGGTCGTTCACGACAGAATTCCGCATGAAGCCTTCCTATATCGGCCTATAAATCAAGGAACTCCATAACAACATAAAATTATCGGTGACAAAGACTCTCTTCCTCACCGATAATTTAGAACAATTGACATGAAAACTTGTTTTGATTACAACTTTAACATCAAAAGAATCGCCAAAAGAGTAAATGGAAAGTCTAATCCAAAAAATAATTGCAGGCTTACAAATTTCGTGTTAGTGAATTAACTATCTTTGCAACAGAAACATACAATAAATCCTATTCATATAATCCTTAACTCCCGACCTTAAGACCCAGACAGTACACACCATCATTAGCAACGTGGAGCTGCGACTAAGAGTTGCTTCTCCCCTTTCGAGATTAACCAAATTCCTCATTAACTCGGCGTTGCTGCTCTATACCTTATTATAATATACTTGGACTTTGAGTCCTTGTTCTCGTTCGCTGAAACCGCCAATTTCGTATGAGAGAACAAGCGACGAAAGTTCACGTACCGCAAGGGCGTGAACTGTTTGCTGCTTTTCTTCATACAAGGCTACTTGGCGGTGCCCAGCGAGCGGAAAAGCTTCAGAGCAGTTCCGTCCTTTTTTATATCATCATGAAACACATTTACAAATTATTATTGTCTATGCTCCTTTGCATAGTGCCTGCGTCACAGATGTACAGTAAAGTCAAAATAGACGGTTTGTACTATAATTTAGATGAAACGAGCAAAACTGCTGAAGTGTCTAGGCAAAGCAATGTTTCAGGCGATTTAGTCATTCCCAGTGCAGTTGAATACAATGACGTTAGCTATCAGGTGACAAGCATTGGGTATCAGGCGTTCTATTATTGTAGTGGCCTGACCTCAATCACCATTCCAGAGAGCGTGACCAACATAGGCAATGGGGCGTTCTCTGGTTGCAGCAGACTGACCTCAATTACCATTCCAGAGAGTGTGACCAGCATAGGCGATTTTGCGTTCTATGAATGCAGCCGCCTAACATCAATTACCATTCCAGAGAGCGTGACAAGCATTGGAGAATATGCATTCCAGGGTTGCAGCGGACTGACCTCAATTACCATTCCAGAGAGCGTGACAAGCATTGGCACTAGGGCGTTCTCTAATTGTAGCGGCCTAACCTCAATTACCATTCCAGAGAGCGTGACCAGCATTGGAGAATATGCATTCCAGGGTTGCAGCGGCCTTACCTCAATTCTTATTCCAGGAAGCGTGATCAGCATAGGTGATTGCGCGTTCTATGGTTGCAGCGGACTGACCTCAATCACCATTCAATCGGGCGTGACCAGCATTGGCAATTATGCGTTCTCTTGGTGCAGCGGACTGACCTCAATTACCATTCATGAGAGCGTAACAAGCATAGGTGATCACGCGTTCTTAGGTTGCAGCGGTCTTACCTCAATTACTATTCCAGCGAGCGTGACCAGCATCGGCAATTTTGCGTTCCGTGATTGCAGCAGCTTGACCTCAATCACCATTCAATCGGGCGTGACCAGCATTGGGGATTATGCGTTCGAAGGTTGCAGCGGTCTTACCTCAATTACTATTCCAGAGAGCGTGACCAGCATAGGGTATCAGGCGTTCTCTGGTTGCAGCGGCCTGACCTCAATCACCATTCAATCGGGCGTGACCAGCATTGGCAATTATGCGTTCTCTAATTGTAGCGGCCTAACCTCAATTACCATTCCAGAGAGCGTGACAAGTATTGGCAATTCAGCGTTCTATGGTTGCAGCGGCCTTACCTCAATTCTTATTCCAGCGAGCGTGACCAGCATCGGCAATTATGCGTTCGAAGGTTGCAGCGGCCTGACCTCAATTACTATTCCAGAGAGCGTGACCAGCATCGGCAATTCTGCGTTCTCTCGTTGCAGCGGCCTAACCTCAATTACCATTCCAGAGAGCGTGACAAGCATTGGCACTAGGGCGTTCTCTAATTGTAGCGGCCTAACCTCAATTCTTATTCCAGGAAGCGTGATCAGCATAGGTGATTGCGCGTTCTATGATTGCAGCAGCTTGACCTCAATCACCATTCAATCGGGCGTGACCAGCATTGGCAATTATGCGTTCGAAGGTTGCAGCAGCTTGACCTCAATCACCATTCAATCGGGCGTGACCAGCATTGGCAATTATGCGTTCTCTCGTTGCAGCGGCCTAACCTCAATTACCATTCCAGAGAGCGTGACAAGTATTGGCAATTCAGCGTTCTATGGTTGCAGCGGCCTGACTTCAGTCACCATTCCCGAGAGCGTGACCAGCATTGGGGATTATGCGTTCGAAGGTTGCAGCAATTTGTTTGATGTAACCATTAATTCTGAAGCTCTTATTTCTGCTGAACGTTATTTCTACACAAGCCTTGCTTCTGTATTTGGAACTCAGGTGAAAGAATATGTTCTTTGCAATAAAGTAACAAGTTTAGGAAGTTATGTGTTCTCTGGTTGCAGCGGCCTGACCTCAATTACCATTCCCGAGAGTGTGACCTGCATTGGCAATTCTGCGTTCTCTAATTGCAGCGGCCTGACCTCAATTACTATTCCAGAGAGCGTGACCAGCATTGGAGAATATGCGTTCTATGAATGCAGCGGCCTGACCTCAATTACTATTCCTGAGAGTGTGACCAGCATCGGCTATGCAGCGTTCGATAAATGTAGCGGCCTTACCTCAATTACTATTCCAGAGAGCGTGACCAGCATCGGCAATGGGGCGTTCTCTGGTTGTAGCGGCCTTGAGAGCATCATGGTTGCGTCAGGAAATGCAGTATATGATTCAAGGGACAACTGCAATGCTATTATACATACTGAGAGCAATTCTCTCATATCAGGTTGTCAGAATACAATAATTCCAGAGAGCGTGACAAGCATTGTCTCTGGTGCGTTCTGGGGTTGCAGCAGCCTTGCCTCAATCACTATTCCTGAGAGCGTGACCAGTATTGGGGATCAGGCGTTCACTGGATGCAGCGGTCTTACCTCAATTACCATTCCAGAGAGCGTGACCAGCATTGGCAATTATGCGTTCTCTAGTTGCAGCGGCTTGACCTCAATCACCATTCCTGCGAGTGTGACAAGCATAGGCGATGGGGCGTTCAGTTATTGCCATGGCCTAACCTCAATTACCATTCCAGAGAGCGTGACCAGCATTGGGAATATGGCGTTCACTGGATGCAGCGGTCTTACCTCAATTACCATTCCAGAAAGCGTGACCAGCATTGGCTATGAGGCGTTCTATGGATGCAGCGGCCTTACCTCAATTACTATTCCAGAGAACGTGACCAGCATTGGGAATATGGCGTTCTATGGAACCCCTTGGTACCAAAATCAGCCAGATGGCCTTATATGCATTGGGAAAGTGGCTTATATGTATAAGGGTGACATGCCCCAGAATACATCCATCACCATTCCAGAGAGCGTGACAAGCATTGGCAATTATGCGTTCTCTGGTTGCAGCGGCCTTACCTCAATCACTATTCCTGAGGGCGTGACAAGCATTGGTGATTATGCGTTCCAAGTTTGTAGCGGCCTTACCTCAATTACTATTCCTGAGAGCGTGATCAGCATTGGGCTTGATGCGTTCAGGAAGTGCAGCGGCCTGACATCTGTCACAACTTACATCACCAATCCCTTCATTTTATTTTTTGATCAGTTCTCTGGCATAAACAGTGATGCCACGTTGTATGTACCAACAGGAACCACGAGCCTATATGAGGCTGCAAGGTGGACACAATTCTTTGCACATGTTGAGGAGTTTGTTGCTACAGATGTAACTGTTGAGACTGCACAAGAAGCGACAGAAACAGAGCGCTACGACATGCAGGGACGTCGCATAAGCAATCCCGCCAAGGGTATCAATATCCTGCGTATGAGTGATGGCACCACACGCAAGGTGATGGTTAAATAACTCATGATTTACCACGAATTTCACGAATTATACGAATTAAAGAGGTATATTTCATAGTTGCCGAATAGCAAATGAAAAATTAGTGTAATTCGTGAAATTCGTGGTGAGGAACAAAAATCATTCATGATAATTACATGGGTAATTGATGGTAATTCGTGTTTTCTTTCTTCAACATATAATTGCCATATAATTGCCCATGTAATTATTCATATAATTGTTCTTTGTATGAAAATATTTGTGTAATCCGTGAAATTCGTGGTAGAAAAAAGCTTACACGTTGAAGCGGAAGTGCATGATGTCGCCGTCCTGAACAAGGTATTCCTTGCCTTCGACAGCCATCTTGCCAGCTTCACGGACAGCGGCTTCGGAACCGTAGTGGATGTAGTCGTCGTATTTGATGACTTCGGCACGGATGAAACCCTTCTCGAAGTCGGTGTGGATGACACCTGCACACTGGGGAGCTTTCCAACCACGACGGAAGGTCCAGGCCTTAACTTCCATCTCGCCAGCTGTAATGAAGGTCTGCAAACCTAGCAGTGAGTAGATGGCCTTGATGAGACGGTCGCATCCACTCTCCTTCAAGCCTAGGTCCTCGAGGAACATCTGCTTCTCCTCATAGCTCTCCAGTTCAGCGATGTCGGCTTCCGTCTGAGCTGAGATAATGAGCAGTGCGGCATCCTCGCCTTCGATAGCCTTGCGGACAGCTTCGACATAGCTGTTGCCCTCAGCTGCTGCTGCATCGTCAACATTGCACACGTACAGTACGGGCTTGGTAGTTAGCAGGAAGAGGTTGCGAGCAGCGGCCTGCTCGTCTTCGGTGTCGAACTGCACCGTGCGGGCACTCTTGCCTTGCGACAATGCGTTGCGGTAGGCTTCCAGCACACCCAGCTCCAGCTTGGCCTGCTTGTCGCCACCCACACGGGCCTGTTTCTCCACGCGACTTATGCGGCCTTCGATGGTCTCCAGGTCCTTGAGCTGCAGCTCGGTGTCGATAATCTCCTTGTCGCGCACTGGGTCAACACTTCCGTCAACGTGAACTATGTTGGGATTGTCGAAGCAGCGTAGCACATGGATGATGGCATCGCACTCGCGAATGTTGCCTAGGAATTGGTTGCCAAGGCCTTCGCCCTTAGACGCGCCCTTGACGAGTCCTGCAATGTCAACAATATCACATGTGGCGGGAACAATGCGACCAGGATGTACCAAGTCGGCCAACTTATTAAGTCGCTCATCGGGAACGGAAATCTGTCCCTGCTGCGCATCAATGGTGCAGAACGGGAAGTTTGCTGCCTGCGCCTTAGCACTTGACAAGCAATTGAAGAGGGTCGATTTGCCAACGTTGGGCAATCCTACAATACCAGCTTTCAGAGCCATATATACAAATGAAATATGATTATACTATTGAACTTCAAATGATAATATCACTATTAGGAACAATCAATTAATAATAATTCGTGGGCAATTAATGGTAATTCGTGTTCTTTTATTTAACATATAATGTCCATGTAATTACCCATGTAATTAATCATATAATTTTATTATGTTTAGGGTTTTATTCATATACAGAATCCATGTTTTTATCCAACAGGATACACTCATTCGTATCCTCATCATATCCATAGCGTTCACCCTGTAGGCTTGGTCGCCCAAAGTTGATAAGCAGACCTATTGGCTTATGTGTTAGTCGAAGATAGTTGAAGAGCTGTGCTCTGTGAGCTAAGTTGAGGTCGTCAACCGATTTGAGTTCTACCACCACATCATCCACCACCAAGTCCATCTGGTAGAATTTCTCCAACTGATTGTTCTTATAGAAACATGGTAGGTGCTTCTCACGTTCATTACTGATACCTCGGTTTAGTAGTTCCAAGTGCAAAGCCTCGTTATAGACTGGTTCCAGCAGCCCCCAATTTAACTCATCGTGCACTTCCATTGAAGCGCCAATGATTTGATATACGATGTCTTTGTACTTCTTGTACTCCATTGTCCCTTACTGCTTGTTTAATGATAATTCGTGGGCAATTAATGGTAATTCGTGTTCTTTTATTAACATATAATGTCCATATAATTACATGTTCATGTAATTCACGCTTTCCGCGCCAGCCAATTCGCCATTGAACGTCTGTTGAGCCTGCTTTTAACAATAAAGCGGCTCCAATGGAGCCGCGCTTATTGGTTGGGATACCCGGATTCGAACCAGGAAAAACAGAACCAAAACCTGTTGTGTTACCATTACACCATATCCCAATCCTAAGGCATTTCCTTCGAAATGCGCGGCAAAGTTACGGATTATTCTGCAATGTAGTGCAATTTTTCTGGCATTTTTTGGAATATAGATGTATAATGTTCATTGGATTCCACATTATCAAATCTCAAAAGATACAGAGCGAAAACGACAAAATGGCATTGATAGGATGCCTATGTAGCTTATTTATAGTAATTTTGCAGCACCATGTTCAGAGATACAACAACAAGGATATTGTTTGCAGCGATAGCTGCGAGCATATTGACTGGCTGTGCAAGCCAGAAGAGTATTGAGGAAAAGGCTTACCGCGATGCCATGCGCGATATGGCCCTGGAACAGATGGCGCGACGCGACAGCGCTGAAGCCGCAAGGTTTGTCGTGCAACCTCGACAGCTGACAGCCGACGAGCGTTGGCCGGAGCGTGTGACACAGCGCATAGACTCGGCATTGGCCGACACCGCCTGCCTGCGCTTCCTGACTGCTGTGAGCATTTACGACATCACGGCTGATAAAACAGTATATCGCCTGAACGAACAGGTACGTATGCGGCCAGCTTCAACGGAGAAGCTGGTTACTGCCATAGCGGTTCTTGATATGCTTGGCCCTGACTATACCCTTGACACCCGTGTGCTGACTCGCGGCACACTGCGGGGTGGAGTACTTAGTGGCGACCTGTGGATTGTGGGTGCTATGGACCCAGTGATGGACAAGGACGACCTCCGCTCTCTGTGCCGTGCAATCAGCAGTGCTGGAGTAAGACGTGTGGATGGGCATGTGTATGTCGATCTGGGGCTTAAGGATGAAGACAAGTTTGGCTGGGGATGGTGTTGGGACGACAAGAACCCCACGCTGACACCGCTCCTGCTTGGCGGCAAGCCTGACTTCATCAGCTTGCTGCCAGCACAGCTGAGGGCTGCAGGCATCAGTCTGAGCCACGCCGCCATCAAACAAAGTGCTGTGCCTGGAGATGCACAGTTGCTGGTGCAGCAGTGCCGTCCTCTTATAGAGGTGATGGAGCCGATGATGAAGAAGAGTGACAATCTCTATGCCGAATGTGTGTTCTACCAGTTGGCTACGCTGACAGGCAAGCGTATGGCCACACATGAGGATGTGGCAGCTGTGGTCAATCAGGTCATAAATCGTGCTGGAGCCAGCAGCTGCCATGTGCAGGTTGCCGATGGCAGCGGCCTCTCGCTATATAACTACCAGACAGCGGAGACATACATATCTCTACTGCGATACATACATGCCAAGCCTGAGGCATACGAGATGCTCAGGCTGGTGCTTCCCATTGCTGCCGTTGACGGTACGCTGAAGAACCGGATGGCAGGCACTGCGGCAGCCGAGAATGTGAGAGCAAAGACAGGAACTGTCACTGGTGTTTCGACACTAACAGGCTATACCACCTGCCATACCACTGGCCATCTGTTGGCGTTTGCTATCCTGACCAACGGAGTGGAACAAGGTAGTATAGGTCGTGCCTTGCAGGACAAAATTTGCATCGCAATAAGCGAATAGTACCATGAAGATTGGTAATGTAGATTTGGGTGAACGGCCTGTTGTGCTGGCTCCGATGGAGGATGTCACCGACATTGGCTTCCGACTGCTGTGCAGACGTATGGGAGCTGCTATGGTCTATAGCGAGTTTGTCGCAGCCGAGGCACTGGTGCGGATGGTACACAAAAGCCTTCAGAAACTGGAGGTGTGTGAGGAGGAGCGACCTGTAGCCATTCAGATATATGGTCGTGAACCGGACGATGTGGCCGAGGCGGCCCGTATAGTCGTGGCACAGGCACATCCTGATGTGCTGGACCTTAACTTCGGCTGCCCTGTGAAGCGTGTAGCAGGTAAGGGAGCTGGCGCAGGAATGCTCCAGAACATCCCCAAACTGCTGGCCATCACTCGTGCAGTGGTACAGGCTGTAGGCGACAAGGTGCCTGTCACAGTGAAGACACGTCTAGGGTGGGATTGCGAGCATCTGGTCATTACAACGCTAGCCGAACAACTCCAGGACGAAGGCATCTCGGCCTTGACAATACATGGCCGCACACGCAGTCAGATGTACACAGGCGTTGCCGACTGGACCCTGATAGGGGAGGTGAAGGCCAACCCCCGCATCAAGATACCCATCATAGGCAATGGCGACATCACTTCCGCCGAGCAGGCACGTGATGCCTTCGAGCGTTACGGAGTGGATGCCGTGATGGTGGGGCGAGCCACTTTTGGTCGCCCATGGATATTCCGTGAAATAGCGCAGCTCCTGCATCCAGCTGTCACGCCTCAGGAACCGCTGACCACAGACTGGAAGCTGGACCTGTTAAAGGAACAGGTGCTGCAATCAGTGGAACGGCTCGACGAGCGTCGCGGCATCTGGCATATACGTCGTCATCTGGCGGCCTCGCCCCTGTTCAAGGGCATCCCCGACTTCCGCCAGACACGCATCAAGATGCTGCGAGCCGACACCATCGAAGAACTGTTCGAGGTTATGGAATATACTAGGGGACTATTGAAGAAAGAAAATCTATAAAAAATGAGAAATCTCTTTCAGCCAACACCTAAGAGGATATGCTTTATCCTTTGTTGCTTAGCTTTCGTTAGTTGCGATTCCTTGCCAGGTAATGACAAGGACAAATGGCGCTTCCATCAAGAGATACATGTGCAGGGCGGCACCACAGGTGGAGCCACATCACCCATCGGTTCGTCGGACTACCAGATTCACGACAACAGCTACTATGGTGGCGGTTCGTCGTCTGGCGTGAGCGACTACCGCTCCAACTATAAGCCATACGAACCTTATCAAGGCTATGAGGTGGGGTCTGCCACGCAATATTATCGTGGTGACGGCGATGAATAGGATAATTATACGTACCTTTGCGGCATGTTATATCTTGTACCAACTCCTGTAGGCAACATGGAAGACATCACGATGCGCGCCTTGCGTGTGCTTCGTGAAGCCGATTTGATATTAGCAGAGGACACCCGTACCAGCGGCTTGCTTCTGAAACATTTCGACATACATCGTCCCATGCTGTCGTATCACAAGTTCAACGAGCATCATACCGTTGCCAACATAGTTGAGAGGTTGCGGGGCGGCGAGACGATAGCTGTGGTGAGCGATGCTGGTACGCCAGGCATCAGTGACCCTGGTTTCCTCGTGGCTCGTGAAGCCATTCGGGCTGGCGTAGAGGTAAGCTGTTTGCCAGGCGCCACTGCAGCCATCCCAGCGTTGGTGATGTCGGGCCTTCCATGTGACAAGTTCTGTTTTGAGGGTTTCCTCCCACAGAAGAAAGGCCGTCAGACGCGGCTGGCCTTCTTGGCAGAGGAGACTCGCACCATGGTACTTTATGAGTCGCCACATCGTGTGGTTAAGACCTTGCAACAACTGGCTGAGGTGATGGGCGCAGACCGTCAGGTGGCTGTGTGCCGTGAAATCTCCAAGATATATGAGCAGATTGTGAGGGGTAGCTTACAGGATGCTATAACCCATTTCAGCGAACATGAGCCTAAAGGCGAGTTCGTGATTGTGGTTTCAGGAAAAGATTGATAAATAGAAACTTTGTATATTGATAAAAACATGAAACAGATTGTAATAGCAATGATGTGTGTGCTAGCTTTGACAGCATGCAACATGAACAACAAGGGAGAGGTTTCTGCAGAGCAGCAGAAAATAGATTCTTTGAACAATGTCAACGCCACCATGCAGCAGCAGATGGATGAGATGATGACCACCATCAATGAGGTGCAGGAGGCGTTCCAACACATCAATGAGGCTGAAGGGCGGATAGCCATAGCCAATGCCAACCCAGAGTCAGGGTCATCACGCGAATCCATGCGTGAGAACCTGCTGTTCATCCAGCAGACTATGGAAGACAACCGTCAGAAGATTGCACGTCTGGAGGAACGCCTGCAGACAGCGTCTTTCAACACCACCCGCATGACACAGCTCGTGGAGCGCCTGCAACAGCAGCTGGCCGAACAGAACCAGCGTGTCAACGAACTGGAGGCTGAACTGGCAGCCCGTGACATTGTCATAGCTCAACAGGGCGAACAGATCGGGCAGCTGAGTGAGAGCGTGGACAACCTGTCACAGGAGAACGCCGCACAGCAGGAGACCATCAGCTCGCAGGATGCCGACCTGCATGCTGCATGGTATGTGTTCGGCACCAAGAACGAACTCAAGGAACAGCGCATCATCACCAAGGAGGGCGTGCTGCGTACCGCTGATTTCAACAAGGGCTATTTCACAAAGATTGATATCCGCATAGACAAGGAGATAGCACTATATTCCAAGAATGCACAGCTGCTGACCTCCCACCCGGCAGGCAGCTACACGCTGGCAAAGAACTCAGAGGGTAAGTATGTTCTTACCATCACTGACCCTGACACGTTCTGGAGCACAAGCAAGTATCTTGTGGTGCAAGTGAAGTAATGAAAGAGTTTATCATCACAGAGGCACAAGCCGAGACTGCCATACTCGTCGGGCTGATTACACCACAACAGGACGAGCGGCGTACAACCGAGTATCTGGACGAGCTGGAGTTCCTGGCCCATACGGCTGGAGCTGTAACCGTGAAGCGGTTCACACAGCGCGTCAACGGACCATCGGCTGTCACATACATAGGCTCTGGTAAGCTCACAGAGATACGTGCATATATAGAAGCTGAAGAGGATGCGGAACGGGAGATTGGAATGGTCATCTTCGATGATGAGCTAAGTGCCAAGCAACTGCGTAACATAGAGCAGGTGCTGAAGGTTAAGATACTGGACCGCACGAGTCTTATCCTTGACATCTTCGCTATGCGGGCGCAGACAGCTAATGCCAAGACACAGGTGGAGCTGGCTCAGTACCGCTATATGCTTCCTCGCCTGCAGCGCCTCTGGACCCACCTTGAGCGTCAAGGTGGTGGCTCTGGATCGGGTGGCGGAAAAGGTTCTGTGGGATTACGTGGCCCTGGTGAGACACAGTTGGAGATGGACCGTCGCATCATCCTTAACCGCATGAGCCTTTTGAAACAGCGACTCGCTGAAATCGACCGACAGAAAACCACTCAGCGCAGCAACCGTGGTCGCATGATACGTGTGGCTCTAGTGGGATATACGAATGTAGGCAAGTCAACACTGATGAACCTGCTGGCCAAGAGCGAGGTGTTTGCTGAGAACAAGTTGTTCGCAACATTGGACACCACTGTTCGCAAAGTCATCATTGATAACCTGCCCTTCCTGCTGTCTGATACCGTAGGCTTTATACGTAAGCTTCCCACCGACCTCATTGAGTCGTTCAAAAGCACCCTCGATGAGGTGCGTGAAGCCGATCTGCTAGTGCATGTTGTGGATATCTCACACCCAGACTTTGAGGAACAGATAAAAGTAGTGGACAAGACTCTGGCTGACCTTGGTTGTGCCGAGAAACCTCAGATGCTGCTCTTCAACAAGATTGATGCCTATACCTTCACGCCCAAGGCTGAAGATGACCTTACTCCTGCCACACGCGAGAACTTGTCCCTGTCCGACCTCCAGCGTACCTGGATGTCGAAGTTGGGAGGCGATTGCCTTTTCATCTCAGCCCGCGAGCGCGAGAATATTGAAAATCTCAAGCAGGTACTATACAATCGTGTGCGCGAACTTCACGTACAAAAATACCCCTACAACGATTTCCTCTTCCAGCACTACGACGAGGAGTAGCTGCTGATACTACATCTCATTTACCTTTCCCATGAGACGGCTGTCTTTCTACCTCACGCTACTATTGTGCGTGGCTATTTCACGTGTCAATGCCGGCACAGACCTCACCTACGTCATCAACAATCCGACCTTCGACAGCAATGCCAATGGCTGGACGGTTAATATGCCTGGGGCACAGAACAAGGGCTATCAGAGCGCGTCTTATACAGGCTCGGCTTCCATCAGCCACTTCATAGAGACATGGGTGGCGAAACCAAAGACATTGGGCGAGGGTAGCATTAGTCAGACCATCTATGGGTTGCCAGCTGGAACATACACTCTTGAGGCTGACGTTATTGCCTGCAATCAAGAGACTGGTGCCAGTGTTGATGGAGCGTTGCTCTTTGCACAATGTGAGGACTTGTATGCGGTGGAAACATCCACGTTGAGCGGGAAACCGCAGCATTTCACATGTGAGTTCACAACCAGCGGTGGTGATGTTACTATAGGTATGCGCACATTAGCCTCGACCAATGCCAACTGGGTGGCAATGGACAATGTGCAACTCTTCTTCTACGGCTCCAGCGATGCCACACAAATATCACTCTCGCCGCTTCTCCTCAACATCGTTGTTGGAGAAACGGAAAGCGTTACTGCTACTGTGAATACATCCAACTCATGGCTTAACAGAGTGGAGTGGACATCCGACGACGATGCTATAGCCTCTGTAGATGGAGATGGACGTGTTAAAGGCATGGGGAAGGGTAGTACCTATATATATGCTACAGCCGTGGCCTCCTCCCTGACAGGCCGCATAAGGGTTAAGGTCTCCGACAGTGATCCCTCAGCCTTAATAATCAATGAGATACAGGTTGCCAATACCGATATGTTCATTGACCCGTCTGTCAACTATGGCGGATGGGTGGAACTGTATAACCCTACCGATGTAGGCATAAGCTTGGGCGGACTGTATGTAAGTGGTGATGCTGCAAACCTTCAACAGTTCCAGCTGCCTGCCGATGCGGGTGCTGTGCCGGCTCATGGTTTCAAGAATATATGGTTCGATCATCATGACACAGGCACTAAGTACAGCTCCGAGGCCTATAAGCAAGTGGACTTCAAACTGGAATCTGAGGGTGGTACCATATATATCAGCGATGCCAATGGACAGCTACTGGCATCCCAGACATATCCTGCCGCCGTACAACGTGTGAGCTATGCACGCCTGAATGATGGCACTGGAGCTTGGTCATTGACCAGTACTCCATCTCCAGAAGCAAGTAATGCTGGCAGTACATTTGCTGCCATACAGCTGGCTGCGCCCGTAGTTGACAAGGATGCTACGGTCTATTCTTCTGCCTTCGATGTTCAGGTAACTATCCCTGAAGGAGCTACTCTTCGTTACACTACCGACGGCAGTACCCCAACACTTGACAATGGGGAAACCAGCACCACAGGACTTTTCCATGTCAGCCTTGGCACGAAGGTTTACCGTTTCCGCCTGTTCAAGGACGGTTACCTGCCTAGCCCTGTTGTCACTCGTTCATATATTTATAAGGATAAGGACTACTACCTGCCAATAGTCTCCGTGGTCACTAATGCCGCCAATCTATATGACGATGAGATAGGTGTTTATACTGTAGGCACCAACGGCATCACAGGCAACGGCATCAGTTATACCAGCAACCGCAACCGCAGCTGGGAACGTCCAGTGAACTTCGAGTATCTGATTACCGATGATGACGGTGGCTCGTTCCTCATGGCACTGAGTCAGGAGTGTGACTTTGAGGTGTGCGGTGGCTGGAGTCGTAACCTCTATTCTCCAGCCTCCTCGTTCCGATTGAAGGGGAACAAGTACAACCTTGGACAGAGCTTCTTGCCTTATTCCTTCTTTGAGGAGAAACCATACATCAAGAGCAAAAGCATAGTGGTACGCAACGGTGGCAATGACGGCTATGCCCGCATCCGCGATGCTGCCATCCACGAGATAATACTTCGCAGCGGCTTCTATATGGACTGTCAGACCTACCAGCCCGCTCATATCTTTATCAATGGTCAGTTTAAGTTCACTTACAATATTAGAGAACCAAACAACAAGAACCACGGCTATAGCAATTATGGCATCGACACCGATGAAATGGATCAGTTTGAGATTAATGGCAGCAAAGGCTATGAGCAGAAAACTGGTGATGACGTGGTCTTTCGACGTTGGATGACACTGGCGCAACAACTGGCAGACAATCCCACAGCTGATGACATCTATGCTGAGATTTGCCAGCTTGTGGATATCGATGAGTACTGCAACTACATGGCAGCCGAATGCTATGTGGGCAGCAGCGACTGGATTACCAACAGCAACAATATCAAGGGCTATCGATCGCGCACAGACGGTAAGTTCCACCTTGTGTTCATGGATGTGGATGCTGGCTTCAGCTCTACCAACATGCTTGGCAGCTTGCAGGGAAAACTCAACGACTCACGCTACGACACAGGTCGCAACTTCCTCATCGACATATTCCTGAACATGCTGAAATATGAGCCGTTCAAGAAACAGTTCATAGATGCTTTCTGCCTGGTCGATGGCAGTGTCTTCGAGGATGGTCGCGTGACGGAGATAATCACGTCCATGAAGGACAAGACCTACAAGGCCATGAGCTTCGAGGGTCTGACATCAAACCTGACCTCTTCAGCTAACGGCCTGCTGAGTGCCATAACGCAGAATCACTCACAACGCATGGAAAACATGCGCAAGTACTTTGGTCTTGCTACGCCCTACACAGCCTCTCTGAGCAGCAATATCGAGGGCGGCTCTCTTCTGGTCAATGGTCAGGAGGTACCGACAGGCCAGTTCAAAGGACAACTGTGCAAACCTGTGACACTCTCGGCCTGTGCTCCCTCTGGCTACCGTTTTACAGGCTGGCAGCTGTCTGGCTCAGATTATATCAGCGACACACATACTCTGGTAGGCATCAGCGATATGTGGTACTACTACGATCAAGGTTCGCTGGACGGTACCAACTGGAAAAGTGCCAACTATAACCTGTCGTCATGGCGCACGGGCTATGGTCCATTTGGCTACGGCAACGTGGGTATGGAAGGCAGTAGCGACTATGCCACCACCATTGATTATGGCAGCAACTCCAAGCAGAAGCGCCCCACCTACTACTTCCGACGCTCTATTAACCTGAGCAGTGAACCCACCGATGAGGATGTGTTCCAGCTTACCTATTATGTGGATGATGGCTTCGTGGCCTACGTCAACGGCGTAGAAGTTGGTCGCTACCTCATGAGTGGTACACCCTCCTACGACACTTACTCTACCACCTACGTGGGTGCCACAGCTGCTACATCCACCATCACCATTGATAACAGCCTTCTCCACATGGGCGATAATGTAATCGCCGTGGAGGTACACAACACCTCGGCTACATCTTCCGATATATACTGGGCAGCAGCCTTGGTGACTGGACACAAGTCCAAAGGCAGTCTTGTCTCCACATCCCCTGACCTTGACTTGGCGTCTCTCAACACATCAGCCATGACCCTTGTGGCTACATACGAGCCATTGCCTGATGACCAGCTCATATCCGACCTCGCTATGCCTGTTAAGGTAAATGAGGTTAGCGCAGCTAACACCGTCTTCGTCAATGATGCTTTTAAGAAGAATGACTGGCTGGAGCTGTACAATCCCACCGACACCGACATCAATGTGGCAGGACTATACGTCAGCGACAATATTGATGACCCACTCAAATACCAGATACCAAGCTCGTCTATCGCCAATACCATCGTCCCAGCTCACGGACACCTCGTGCTATGGGCCGACAAACTGGAAGCTGTCACACAACTACATGTGCCTTTCAAGCTCAGTAATGCCGATGACCAAGTTGTGTTCATAACCTCGTCTGATGAGTTCGTCAACAACAACACAGCCTTCTTCCAGGCTCACCCAGATCTCGTAGACTTCGCTGATGGCATCCTCTATCAGCCCCATCGCGGTGATCAGTCGGTGGGACGTTTCCCCGATGGCGCCAGCCAGCTTTACTGCATGGAGCGACCCACAATAGAACAGACCAACTCACTTCGAACCTATGATGCACTGTTAGGCTCCGATGAGGGCTTCATGGACTATGGACGCTCCACACTTCCTCTCGACCTTGTCAAGGGCTGGAACTGGGTGTCACATCCATTTACACATTCCCTTTCTGTAAACCGCTTCCGTCAGCACACCGACCGCATCGTAGGTCAGAGTCTAGATGCATCATATAACTCTCAGACTTCCTCGATGGAGGGAACGTTAAGGTCGCTGACCGCAGGACAACTCTACAAGTTCCAGATGAGTCAGGACTATACTTATGAACTAGACGGACAGGTCCCTGGCAAGCCTTCAGCATTGGCTCTTGGTAGCGGTTGGAACTGGATTGGATACCCTGTGCTTGGCAGTCAGACAGTCAGCACAGCCTTCGCATCCACCGATGTTACCGATGGCGACATAGTCCTAGGTCAGCAAGGCTTCTCTGTCTATTCAACAGAGGACGGTTGGGTCGGAACACTCAGCTCACTTGTTCAGGGACATGGCTATCTCTACAAGACCAACGCGCCCAAGAGCTTACAGCTGCGTCCAGCTGCTTCTCGTGTAAGACTGCGTCGTCCCTCTGCCGCTAAAGCAATGGACAGCTATGGTGTCAACCCTCATTCCTATCCCAGCGTTATGGGTCTTATAGCTGTGGTGATGTCAGAGTCCGACGGGTCGCTAATCCAGCCTAATAGTCCAGACGTAGATGGTGATTCCGATATCGAAGTGCTGGCTTATGCAGGTGAGGAATGTCGTGGACATAGTCAGTGGGTCGATGGTCAGCTGTTCCTTACCCTTTACGGTGATGGTGCCGAAGAGCTTACTTTCAAGGTTATCACAGCTGACGGAACAGTTCTTGATATTCGTGAGACGCTTACCTTTGCCTCGGATGTAATTGGCACGCGTCAGTCTCCAGTTATTCTTCATGCCTACGGCAACACCAACACAGGCGTTAACCACACTTCTTCAGCTGCCACACAGGCTATGCCTGTAGGCTATTACAACCTCCATGGTATCTACCTTGGCACTCGTGCCGATGTCCTTCATCCAGGCTTGTATTTAATCCGTAACTCCAACGGCACAACCACCAAGGTGTTTATCAATCATGCTGCTGAATGAGTCCGTTAATGCCGCATGACAACATCACTTTGCCGTCGCATGGAGTCAAACAGCATGATGTATGAATCTGTTCACAAGTGTGAATTTAGATATTCACTCTAGTGAATTTAGCTATTCACACTTGTGAATTTAGCTGTTCACACTTGTGAACAGGTTCATTGAACACGCAGAATGAATTCACGTATCAGCATGGAAAGGTCCGTTCATCGCGTAGGTTTTCCCCGCTCATTGGCATCAGGCGCTTTATCCCTGCCAGTGCCTCCCCTCCCTCCCTCCTCCTGTTCTGCCCCAGCCTCCCATTCCGCTTCCTCCCAGAGGCCCCCTTGTCCCGTCATCTCCGTTGGCTGTGCCTCGCGTTTTCCCCGCGGGCCGGTTCCCCTTTCCTGTTCCTTCCCTTTTCCTTCTTCCCCCTTGTCCCGTCATCTCCCCTGACTGTTCCCCGCGTTTTCCCCGCAGGTAATCCCCCTTTCCTGTTCTTTTCTTTTCCTTCTTCCCCCTTGTCCTGTCATCTCCGTTGACTGTTCCCCGCGGTTTCCCCGCGGGCCGGTTCCCCCTTTCCCTGTATATATAATAGATAAAGGTACGCGCGCGAGGGGATCTGTCCCTGTCCTTATCCTATGTCAATTATGCGTGATAATGCAAAATTATTTGCGCAAGTTCTTGCACGGTAATGATATTTGGCGTACCTTTGCACCCGCAAACGAGAAAGGAGGGGTTCCCTTCGGGGAGCCTTGAGGCTCACG